>JAEWJD010000259.1 GCA_023386765.1 Pseudomonadota bacterium
CCAGGCCCAGGAGCACGAAGCCCATGTGCGAGATGGTCGAGTAGGCCAGCATGCGCTTGAAGTTGGTCTGGACGATGGCGGTCAGGTTGCCGATGGCCAGCGACAGCACGGCCAGGATCAGCAGCATCGGCTGCCAGTCGGCGGCCAGCCCATGCAGACCGTCGACCAGCAGGCGCAATACCAGCGCGAAGGCGGCCAGCTTGGGCGCGCCGCCCATGATCAGCGTCACGGCGGTGGGCGAACCCTGGTAGACGTCCGGCACCCACATGTGGAAAGGCACGGCACCCAGCTTGAACGCCAGGCCGGCGACCAGGAAGACCACGCCAAAGACCAGGGCCATCTGTTCGAACTGGCCGGCGCCGATCGCGCGCGAGATCTCCACCAGGTCCAGGTGACCGGTGGCACCGTAGATCATGGACATGCCGTACAGCAGGAAGCCGGAAGCCAGCGCGCCGAGCACGAAGTACTTCATGGCGGCTTCGGTGGCGATCACGCTTTCGCGGCGCAGCGCCACCAGGGCATACAAGGCCAGCGACATCAGCTCAAGGCCGAGGTAGACCGAGATCAGGTTGCCGGCCGAGATCATGACCATCTGGCCCAGCAGGGCCATCAGCGTCAGCACGTAGATCTCACCGCCGCGCAGCATGTCGCGCGACTGGATGTAGATCCGGCCGTAGATCAGCGTGACCGCCACGGCGATGTAAGACGCCACCTTCAGCAGATGCGAGAAGGAGTCGGTGACATACATGCCATGGAAGGTCGTGCCGGCCACGCCGTTGTTCCACTGCACCAGCGAAACGACGGTGAGCACGGCCAGCGAAGCCAGCGTCAGGACGTAAGTGGTCTTGCGATCCTGTTGGCTGCTGAACGCGTCGATCAGCAGCACGGCCAGCGCCAG
The DNA here is from genome assembly GCA_023386765.1 of Pseudomonadota bacterium. Classification (GTDB taxonomy): domain Bacteria; phylum Pseudomonadota; class Gammaproteobacteria; order Burkholderiales; family Burkholderiaceae_B; genus Bordetella. Next base: position 899 of record JAEWJD010000259.1, read on the forward strand.
CACCAGCAGCAGGATCTCTGGTGTGGCCAAAGCGAAATCGATGTGGGATTGCATCATTGTCTTGTCTTAGAGTTTCGAGACGGCAACGTGTTGCAGCAGGGCCTCGACCGACACGTGCATGACGTCGGTGAAGGGCTTGGGATAAAGACCCATGAACAGCACGGCGATCGCCATCACACCAAGAATCCAGAACTCACGGCGGTTCAGGTCGGTCATCGAGCGCACGGCATCATTGGTGATGTCGCCGAAGATCACGCGCTTGACCATCCACAGCGAGTACGCTGCGCCGAAAATCAGGGCGGTGGCGGTGAGCAGGCCCACCCAGAAATTGTGCTCGACGGCGCCCATGATGACCATGAACTCGCCCACGAAGCCACTGGTGGCCGGCAGGCCGCTATTAGCCATCGAGAACAGCACGAAGAACGTCGCGAAACGCGGCATGACGTTAACCACGCCGCCGTAATCGGCAATGCGGCGCGAGTGCAGGCGGTCATACAGCACACCGATACACAGGAACATCGCGCCCGAGACGAAACCGTGCGAAATCATCTGCACGATGGCGCCTTCCATACCGGCGGTGTTGAACACAAAGAAGCCGAGGGTCACGAAACCCATGTGGGCGACCGACGAATAGGCCACCAGTTTCTTCATGTCATCCTGGACCATCGCCACCAGACCGATGTAGATCACGGCCACCAGCGACAGCGCGATCATCACGCCGCCCAGGCTATGCGCGGCATCCGGCACGATCGGCAGGGAAAAGCGCAGGAAACCGTAGGCACCCAGCTTCAGCATGATGGCAGCCAGCACCACCGAGCCGCCGGTGGGCGCCTCCACGTGGGCGTCGGGCAACCAGGTATGCACCGGCCACATCGGCACCTTGACCGCAAAGGCCGCGAACAGCGCCACGAAGATCAGGATCTGCGGCGTGTAGCCCAGCTTGGTCTGCTGCCAGGTCTGGATATCGAACGAACCACCCGAGGCATTCCACAGGTAGATGAAGGCGACCAGCGTCAGCAGCGAGCCCAGCAGCGTATACAGAAAGAACTTGAACGCCGCGTAGACCCGGTTGGGACCGCCCCACACCCCCACGATGATGTACATCGGGATCAGCGTGGCTTCGAAGAAGACGTAGAACAGCAGCCCATCGAGCGCCGAGAACACGCCGACCATCAGCCCCGAGAGGATGAGGAATGCAGCCATGTACTGCGACACGCGCTTGGTGATGACCTCCCAGCCGGCCGCCACCACGATGATGGTGATGAAGGCCGTCAGCAGGACGAACCAGATCGAAATGCCGTCCACCCCGAGGTGGTAGTTGACGTTGAAGGATTCGATCCAGGAGGTCTTCTCGACGAACTGCATGGCAGCCGTCGTCTTGTCAAAGCCGGTATAGACCGGAATGGTGACCAGGAAACCCGCGATCGCCCCGATCAGCGACAGCCCCCGCGTCAGGCAGGGACGGTCGTCTCGGCCCAGCGCAAGCACCAGCAGACCGAATACGATCGGGACAAAGATCGCAAGCGTGAGCCAGGGAAAAGTGTTGGATGCCATCTCGCTTGCCATCATTGGGGAATCAGCACAAAGAAAGTCACCAGCGCCATGATGCCGAGGATCATCGCGAACGCGTAGTGATAGATGTAACCCGACTGCAGGTGACGGCTCACCGCAGCCACCCAGCCGACCAGGCGAGCGCTGCCATTGACCAGCACGCCGTCGATCAGGCCACGGTCACCGGTCTGCCACAGGCCACGGCCCAGGCAGCGCGCACCGCGGGCGATGATCTGCTCGTTGATCCAGTCGACGTAGTACTTGTTCTCCATGACCTTGTAGACGCCGGAGAAGGTTTGCTTCACGCGTGCCGGCACCTTGGGGTTGATGAGGTAGCAGTACCAGGCCACGACCGCGCCGGCAACCATCAGCCAGAAAGGCAGGGTCTGCACGGAATGCAGGCCGAAGGCTACCCAGCCATGCCAGTCGTGCTGCAGCTCGGCCATGGCCGGGTGCTGCGGCAGCACGGTGATCACGCCGTCAAAGAACTGGCCGAACAGCATGGGGCCGGCTGCCCAGGCACCGATGACGACCGAGGGGATGGCCAGCAGCACCAGCGGCAGCGTGACGACCCAGGGCGACTCATGCGGCTTGCCGCCGTGATGATCATCGTGGCCATGAGCGTGGTCATCGCCATGCTCGGGGAAGCGTTCCTTGCCATGGAAGACCAGGAAGTACAGGCGGAACGAGTACAGCGAGGTGACGAACACACCCGTCATCGTCGCGTAGTAGGCGAAGTGAGCCCCCCACACGTTGGCCGCGCCGGCGGCTTCAATGATCTGTTCCTTGGAGTAGAAACCCGAGAAGAACGGCGTGCCGACCAGTGCCAGCGTACCCAGCAGGAAGGTGATCCAGGTGATGGGCATGTACTTGCGCAGGCCACCCATCTGGCGGATGTCCTGATTGTGGTGCATGCCGATGATGACCGAGCCGGCCCCGAGGAACAGCAGCGCCTTGAAGAAAGCGTGCGTCATCAGATGGAAGATGGCGGCCGAGTAGGCCGACGCACCCAGCGCCACGGTCATGTAACCCAGCTGCGACAGCGTCGAGTAGGCCACCACGCGCTTGATGTCGTTCTGGATCAGGCCCAGCAGACCCAGGAACAGCGCGCCGATCGAGCCGATCACGATGATGAAGGACAGCGCCACATCCGAGAGTTCGAACAGCGGCGAGAAACGCGCGACCATGAAGATGCCGGCCGTCACCATGGTGGCGGCGTGGATCAGGGCCGAGATCGGCGTGGGGCCTTCCATCGAGTCGGGCAGCCAGGCATGCAGCGGCACCTGGGCCGATTTGCCCATTGCGCCGATGAACAGGCAGATGCAGGCCACGGTCAGCAGGGCCCAGTCGCTGCCGGGCAGCTTCAGGGCCGACAGCTTGTCAGCCTGGGCGAAGACTTCGCCGTAGTGCATGGTGCCGGCATAAGCGAACAGCAGGCCGATACCGAGCACGAAACCGAAGTCACCGACGCGGTTGATCAGGAAGGCCTTCATGTTGGCGAAGATCGCCGTCGGGCGGGTGTACCAGAAGCCGATCAGCAGATACGACACCAGGCCCACTGCTTCCCAGCCGAAGAACAGCTGCACCATGTTGTTCGACATCACCAGCATCAGCATGGAGAAGGTGAACAGCGAGATGTAGGCAAAGAAGCGCTGGTAGCCAGGATCATCGGCCATGTAGCCGATGGTGTAGATGTGCACCATCAGCGAGACCGAGGTCACCACGACCATCATCATGGCCGACAGCGGATCGATCAGGAAGCCGATTTCCAGCTTGGTCGTGCCGATCAGGGTCCACGTATAGACCGCGCCGTCGAAGGTCAGGCCATCCACGACGTCCTTCAGCACCACGACCGAACCGACGGCGGAGAACGCCACCAGCAGGATGGTGATGAAGTGAGCGGCGCGGCGGCCAACCGGCCGGCCGAGGAAACCCGTGCCGAACAGGCCGGTCACGAGCGCACCGGCCAGCGGGGCCAGGGCGATCAGCAAATAGAGATTGGGTGAGCTAGACATTTTCTTCCAATACCCCGTCAGCCCTTCAGGCGATCGAGTTCGTCAACGTTGATCGTGTTCAGGTTGCGGAACAGCAGCACCAGGATCGCCAGGCCGATGGCAGCCTCAGCGGCCGCCACGGTCAGGATGAAGAACACGAACACCTGGCCGGCGGTATCGCCGAACCAGCTCGAAAACGCCACGAAGTTCATGTTGACCGCCAGCAGCATCAGCTCGACGGACATCAACAGAATGATCAGGTTGCGGCGATTGAGGAAAATGCCAAAGATGCCGATGGCGAACAGGATCGCCCCCAGGATCAGGTAGTGTGCCAGGGTGATGGTCATTTTTGTTCTCCTTGCTCGGCCGCAGGGGCACGTTCGCGCTGTGCCTTCATCTTGACCATGCGGAAACGGTCCTTGGCGCGCACGCGAACGGCAGCCGACGGATCGTTGTACTTGGCATCACGACGTTGACGCAGCGTCAGCGCAATGGCGGCCACCATGCCGACCAGCAGCAGCGCGCCACCGACTTCGACACCGTAGACATATTGCGTGTAGAGGGTTTCACCCAGCGCGCGTGCGTTGTTGTAGTCGCCGGCCATGACAACCTGCGGGCCGGCTTCACCCCAGGTCGAGTACAGCACGAAGGCCATTTCGACGACCATGATCAGGCCGACCGTCAGGCCCATCGGCAGGTAAGTCTTTAGGCCGCGGCGCAGATTGTCGATACGGATATCGAGCATCATCACGACGAACAGGAAGAGCACCATCACCGCGCCGACGTAGACCAGCACCAGCAACAAGGCAAGGAATTCCGCGCCCAGCAGCATCCACAGCATGGCCGCGTTGACGAAGGCCAGGATGAGATGCAGGACGGCGGTCACGGGGCTGCGCGCCGTGATGACGCGGAACGCCGCCACCACCAGGACGAAAGCCAGTATGTAGAACAGGACAGAGATAAAAGTCATGGATCAGACCCTGGCGATCAACGGTAAGGCGCGTCTTCGGCCCGGCGACGGGCGATTTCGGCTTCGTAGCGGTCGCCGACGGCGAGCAGCATGTCTTTGGTGAAGTACAGGTCGCCGCGCTTTTCGCCGTGGTATTCGTGAATGTGCGTTTCCACGATGGAGTCCACCGGGCAGCTTTCTTCACAGAAACCACAGAAGATGCACTTGGTCAGGTCGATGTCGTAGCGCGTGGTGCGGCGGGTGCCGTCATCGCGCTGGGCCGACTCGATCGTGATGGCCAATGCCGGGCAGACCGCTTCGCACAGCTTGCAGGCGATGCAACGCTCTTCCCCGTTGGGGTAGCGGCGCAACGCGTGCAGGCCACGGAAACGGGCCGAGGTCGGCGTCTTTTCCACGGGGTAGCGCAAGGTCATCTTGCGCTTGAAGAAGTACTTGCCCGTCAGGCGCATGCCCTTGAGCAGTTCAGTCAGCAGCAGGCTGCCGAAAAAATCCTTGATCGCTTCCATATCCAGCCTCGATCCGGCGCTCAGCGCCAAATATTCCAGGGCGTCTGCATCCAGATCGCCACGATGACCAGCCAAACACCAGTCAGCGGGATGAAGATCTTCCAGCCCAAACGCATGATCTGGTCATAGCGGTAGCGCGGGAACGATGCGCGGAACCAGATGAACATCGACACCACGCAGAAGGTCTTGATACCCAGCCACAGCCAGCCCGGGATCCAGTTCAGGGGCGCAATATCGATCGGCGCCATCCAGCCACCCAGGAACATGATCGACGCCATCGCCGACAGGAAGATCATGTTGGCGTACTCGCCCAGGAAGAACAGGGCAAAGGCCATACCCGAGTACTCGACCATGTGGCCGGCCACGATTTCCGACTCGCCTTCGACCACGTCGAACGGGTGACGGTTGGTTTCGGCCACGGCCGAGATCACGTAGATCACGAACAGCGGCAGCAGCGGCAACCAGTTCCACGACAGGAAGGTCAGCCCCTTTTCGGCGAACCAGCCACGGCCTTGGCCAAGGACGATTTCGGTCATGTTCAGGCTGCCGGAAACCAGCAGCACCGTGACCAGCACGAAACTGATGGCCAATTCGTAGGAGAGCATCTGGGCCGAAGCACGCAGCGCACCCAGGAAGGCGTACTTGGAGTTCGACGCCCAGCCTGCCACGATCACGCCGTACACACCAACCGAGGTGATGGCCATCACATAGAGCAGGCCGGCGTTGACGTTGGCCAGCACCGCTTCGGGGCCGAAAGGCACCACGGCCCAGGCCGCCAGGGCCGGCATCAGCGTGACCACGGGGGCCACGATGAACAGCACCTTGTTGGCCGCCGAGGGCAGCACCACTTCCTTGGTCAGCAGCTTGAAAACGTCAGCGAAAGGCTGCAGCAGGCCCTTGAAGCCCACGCGGTTGGGGCCCAGGCGGACGTGCATCCAGCCGATCATCTTGCGTTCCCAGTAGGTGAGATACGCCACGCAAAGAATGACCGGCACGGCAATGCCGACGATCTTCAGCAACGTCCACACCACCAGCCACGCCGTCGGACCCAGCAATGCCTGGCCCTGGCTTTCGAGAAGATTGAGCCATTCCATCTCAGGCACGCTCCACGCTAAGTTGACCATAGGCACCGCCGAGCACGGCGGTTTCGGCGAAGGCGGCGGCCACGCGCACGGCGTTGTCAGCCACGGCCTCGTCCTGCGCCACTTCCATGTCGACCGAACCCTGGCCGGACGACACACGCACCGTCTGGCCCGCGGCCAGGCCCAGCGCAGCCAGCGTGCGGCTGTTCAGGCGCGCCATCGGCGCGCGCGAGGCGACGTGCGCCTGCAGGGCTTCGGCGCGGCGCACGATGGCGTCGCTGCGGTAGATCGGCACATCGGCCACGCGTTCGAGCGCGCCGGCCGGACGGCCCAGCGCCGGAGCGGCGGTGATTTCGTTGGACAGGCGGCCTTCGACCCCACCGGCCAGCGCGGCATCGCGCACGGCTTCGGAAGTGTCGTCGTCAAAGCCGGCCAGGTGCAGGACGTTGCCCAGCACCCGCAGCACCTTCCAGGCCGGACGGCTCTGGCCGACCGGTGCCACCGTGCCCTTGAAGCTCTGCACGTTGCCCGCGGCGTTCACGAAGGTGCCGGAGGTTTCCGTGAACGGGGCCACCGGCAGCATCACGTCCGCCCAATCCTGGGCCGACGAACGATAGGAGGTCAGTGCCACGGCGAACTGAGCGCCGCGCAGCGCAGCCAGGGCCTGCGGGCCGTTGTCGGCGTCCAGCGCCGGTTCGGCGTGCAACACCACATAGGCCTTGAGCGGCTGGGCCAGCATCTGGGCGGCGGTCTTGCCGCCACGGCCCGGCACGGCGCCGGCCAGATAGCCGCCCACCGTATTGCCACCGGCAGTCAGGAAGCCCAGGCGGGCACCGGCCAGATTGGCCACGGCCTGCGCATTGGCCGCCAGCACCGAGGCGTCCGGAGCGTTCACCGCCAGGTTGCCCAGCAACACGGCGACCTTTTCGCCGCTGGCCAGGCTGGCCGCGATGCTCTGGGCGGCGGCGCCCGGCGTCACCGAACCCAACTCGGCCGGCACGGCAACCTGCTTGATCGCGGCCAGGGCCACGGCCACTTCGGCCAGGCCACGGGCCAATTCCGAAGGAGCCAGCGTCAGGCGGGCCGTGATCGGCATCAGGTGATCGTCGGCTGCCGAGTCCAACATCAGCACCTGGGTGCCGCGCTTGGCGGCCTGGCGCAGACGCTGCGCCATCAGGGGGTGATCCTTGCGCAGGAAGGAGCCGACCACCAGCACGCGATCGAGCTGATCCAGCTCGGCCACCGGCATGCCCAGCCAGGGGGTGCCGGCCAGCGCCGCGTCAAAGCCGGCGTCGGTCTGGCGCAGGCGGAAGTCGACGTTCTCCGAGCCGAGGGCACGCATCAGGCGGCCCAGCAGCGCAAATTCTTCGGTGGTGGCGTATTCGGTAGCCAGGGCGCCGATCTCACCGGCGCCAGCACTTTCGCGCACCCGCGACAGGCCTTGTGCAACGGCCTGCAGGGCGTCGGCCCAGGAGGCCTCCTGCCAGTTGCCGTTGGCGTCCTTGATCATCGGCGCAGCCAGACGGTCTTCGCTGTTCAGGCCTTCATAGGAGAAGCGGTCACGATCGCTGATCCAGCACTCGTTGACGGCTTCGTTCTCGAACGGCACCACGCGCATGACGCGGTCGCCCTTGACCTGGATGACCAGGTTGGCGCCCAGGCTGTCATGCGGGCTGACCGAGCGGCGACGCGCCAGTTCCCAGGTACGGGCGCTGTAGCGGAACGGCTTGGAGGTCAGCGCGCCGACCGGACAGATGTCGATCATGTTGCCCGACAGCTCGGACTCGATCGCCCGGCCGACGAAGGAGGTGATCTCGGAATGCTCGCCACGATTGAGCATACCCAGCTCCATCATGCCGCCGATCTCCTGACCGAAGCGCACGCAACGCGTGCAGTGGATGCAGCGGGACATTTCCTCAGCCGAAACCAGCGGGCCGAGATCCTTGTGAAACACCACACGCTTTTCTTCGCTGTAGCGCGAAGACGAGCCGCCATAACCCACGGCCAGATCCTGCAACTGACACTCACCACCCTGGTCGCAGATCGGACAATCCAGCGGGTGATTGATCAGGAGGAATTCCATGACCGACTTCTGAGCGGCCTTGGCCTTCTCGGAGCAGGTATGCACCACCATGCCGTTGGTCACGGGGGTGGCGCAGGCGGGCAGCGCCTTGGGCGCCTTTTCCACTTCAACCAGGCACATGCGGCAGTTCGCCGCGATGGACAGTTTCTTGTGGTAGCAGAAATGCGGCACGTACAGCCCGATTTTCTGGGCTGCATGCATCACCATGCTGCCTTCGGGCACTTCGACCTTATTGCCGTCGACGGTTAGTTCAACCATTGCTGTTCCTGAGACCTACAGATATTGCGGGACCACACAAGACTTATGCTCGATGTGGTGCGCGAATTCGTCGCGAAAATGCTTGATGAAGCTGCGCACCGGCATGGCAGCAGCGTCACCGAGCGCGCAGATGGTGCGGCCCATGATGTTGCCGGCCACGGTGTCGAGCATGTCGAGATCTTCCGGACGGCCCTGGCCGCTCTCGATGCGATGCACCATGCGGTAGAGCCAGCCGGTGCCTTCACGGCACGGCGTGCACTGGCCGCAGCTTTCTTCGAAATAGAAGTAAGACAGGCGCAGCAGCGATTTCACCATGCAGCGCGTCTCGTCCATGACGATGACTGCACCCGAACCCAGCATGGAGCCGGCTTTGGCGATGGAGTCATAGTCCATCGTGCATTCCATCATGAGATCGGCAGGCAGCACCGGGGCGCTGGACCCACCAGGAATCACGGCTTTGAGCTTCTTGCCGTCGCGCATGCCGCCTGCCAGCTCCAGGAGCGTGGCGAAGGGCGTGCCCATCGGAATCTCGTAGTTGCCCGGACGCTCGACGTCGCCCGTGATGGAGAAGATCTTGGTGCCGCCGTTGTTGGGCTTGCCCACTTCGAGGTAGGCCTGGCCGCCGTTGCGGATGATCCAGGGCACCGCGGCGAACGTCTCGGTATTGTTGATCGTGGTCGGCTTGCCGTACAGGCCGAAGCTGGCCGGGAACGGCGGCTTGAAGCGCGGCTGGCCCTTCTTGCCTTCGAGCGACTCCAGCAGCGCGGTTTCTTCGCCGCAGATGTAGGCGCCGTAGCCGTGGAAGGCGTGCAGCTGGAAGCTGAAATCCGAGCCGAACAGCTTGTCGCCCAGGAACCCGGCGGCACGTGCCTCTTCCAGGGCTTCCTCGAAGCGTTGATACACCTCGAAGATTTCACCGTGGATGTAGTTGTAGCCGACGCTGATGCCCATGGCGTAGGCCGCGATCGCCATGCCTTCGATCACCACATGCGGGTTGAATCGCAGGATGTCGCGGTCCTTGAACGTGCCGGGCTCGCCTTCGTCGGAGTTGCACACCAGGTACTTCTGGCCCGGGAACGCGCGCGGCATGAAGCTCCACTTCAGGCCGGTCGGGAAACCCGCGCCGCCACGGCCGCGCAGACCCGAGGCCTTGACCTCGGCGATCACGTCTTCCGGCTTCATGCCGGTGGTCAGGATCTTGCGCAGGGCCTCGTAGCCGCCGCGCTTGACGTAATCGGCCAGACGCCAGTTCTCGCCATTCACGCCGTCGAGGATCTGCGGCTGAATGTGACGGCCGTGGAAGATCATCGAGCGCGACAGATCGTCGCCCGGATTGACGGTCAGGCCGGTGCCCAGCTTTTCGAACAGTTCGGCCATGCTCATGCCGGCTCTCCTTGCGACTTCAGGCCGTCGACCAGAGCGTCCAGCTTCTGCTCCGACATGCGCACGCACATATGCTTGTTGTTGACGATCAGCACGGGCGAATCACCGCA
>JAEWJD010000088.1 GCA_023386765.1 Pseudomonadota bacterium
CCTGGAAGGCCCGCGCACGCCTGCTCAGGCCAGATCGAAACGGTCAAGGTTCATGACCTTGACCCACGCCGCCACGAAGTCCTGCACGAACTTATCCTGCGCGTCATCGCTGGCGTAGACCTCGGCCAATGCCCGCAACTGGGCATGGGCGCCGAACACCAGGTCCACTCGGCTGGCGCGCCAGCGCGGCTGTCCGGTGGCCCGGTCACGACCTTCGAAATATTCCCCTGCCGGCGAGACCGGATGCCATTCGGTGTGCATATCCAGCAGGTGGCGGAAGAAATCATTGCTGAGCACCCCCGGCCTGTCGGTCAGCACGCCGTGCCGCTCGCCATCCACTCCCACCTCCAGTACGCGCAAGCCGCCCACCAGGACCGTCATTTCGGGCGCCGTCAGGGTCAGCAACTGGGCTTTGTCGACCAGCAGGTGCTCGGCCGGCACGCTGAAACGGCCCTTGAGAAAATTGCGGAAACCATCGTGCACCGGTTCCAGCACGGCAAACGAGGCCGCATCGGTCTGCGCCTCGGAGGCATCCATGCGACCCGGCGCAAACGGCACCCCGACCGGGTGGCCGGCCTGCGCGGCAGCCTGTTCGATGGCCGCACAGCCAGCCAGTACGATCAGGTCGGCCAGCGAAACCCGCTTGCCGTCGGTTTGCCCGCCGTCGAAATCCGCCTTGATCGCTTGCAGTGCCTGCAGCACCCGCGCCAGGGACTCCGGCTGATTGACTGCCCAGTCTTTCTGAGGGGCCAGCCGGATGCGGGCGCCATTGGCGCCTCCCCGCTTGTCCGAGCCACGGAAGGTTGCCGCAGACGCCCAAGCCGTGGCGACCAGCTCATTGACCGGCAGGCCACTGGCCAGCACGCTGCGCTTGAGCGCGGCGACATCCGCCTCATCGATCAGGGGATGATCCACCGGATCGATCGGATCCTGCCAGACCAGCGCTTCAGGCGGCACCTCTGCCCCGAGATAACGTGATCGCGGACCCATGTCACGGTGCGTCAGCTTGAACCAGGCGCGGGCGAAGGCATCGGCAAACTGCTCGGGGTTCTCGTAAAAACGGCGAGCGATCTTTTCATAGACCGGGTCAGCCCGCAGCGCGATGTCGCTGGTGAGCATCGACGGGGCATGGCGTCTGGCCGCATCATGGGCATCGGGCACGGAATCCGCACCGGCGCCATGCTTGGGCCGCCATTGATGCGCACCGGCCGGGCTCTTGGTCAGCTCCCATTCGTAACCGAACAGGTTCCAGAAAAAATTGTTGCTCCAGCGCGTGGGCGTGGATGTCCAGGTGACCTCCAGGCCGCTGGTAATGGTGTCGCTGCCCTTGCCGGTGCCAAAGCGGTTTTTCCAGCCCAGGCCCTGCTGCTCCAGCGGCGCGGCTTCGGGATTGGGCCCGACATTGTCGGCCGGCCCGGCGCCATGCGTCTTGCCAAAGGTATGGCCGCCAGCGATGAGGGCCACGGTTTCTTCGTCATTCATGGCCATGCGGGCGAAGGTTTCCCGGATGTCGCGTGCCGAGGCCAGCGGATCGGGATTGCCATCAGGGCCTTCCGGATTGACGTAGATCAGGCCCATCTGCACTGCGGCCAGCGGGTTCTCCAGATGGCGGCCGTCTTCGTGGCTGGCCTGAGCACCGTCCTTGCCGTAACGGGCATCGTCGCCCAGCCAGGTTTTTTCGTCGCCCCAGTAGACATCCTGATCCGGCTCCCAGGTATCGGCGCGCCCCCCGGCAAAGCCGAAGGTCTTGAACCCCATGCTTTCCAGTGCGACGTTGCCAGCCAGAATCATCAGGTCCGCCCAGGAAATCTTGCGGCCATACTTCTGCTTGACCGGCCACAGCAGGCGGCGCGCCTTGTCCAGGCTGACGTTGTCGGGCCAGCTGTTGAGCGGTGCGAAACGCTGTTGACCGCGCCCGGCACCGCCACGGCCGTCGCCAATCCGGTAGGTGCCGGCACTGTGCCAGGCCATGCGCACGAACAGCGGCCCATAGTGACCGAAATCGGCGGGCCACCATTCCTGTGAGTCGGTCATGAGGCGGGCCAGGTCATCCTTGACGGCCTGCAGATCGAGGCTTTTGAACGCCTCGGCATAATCAAAGCCCGCGCCCATGGGATCGGACTTGCCGGAGTGCTGGCTGAGCAGCTCCAGCCTCAGTTGCTGCGGCCACCAATCGCGATTGGTCGTGCCGCCCCCGGCCGCATGCGTGAAGGGGCATTTTGCTTCGTGGGACATACGCTCTCTCCTGGGAGGTTGAAGCTGCCAAGCCGGCAATCCCACCCTGACCGCCCGCACGGTAAAGGCCTGTGACTCGACAGCGAGGCGGCCAAGCCGCCTTTGCGCATCGTGCCGCCCGCCTGCAGGACTCATCCGCCTCCAACGCCAAAAACAGACCGGGCCAACAGACTTCGGGCGGCACGAAAACACTGGAATTGACTATACGGAAGCCCCGTTCAATCAAGAATTTGATTGATGCAATCCTCGCCATAGCTCGCCCCTATGCGGGATTGCAGACGGTGCATCCAAAAAAAAGAAGGCCATCCCAGGCCTTCTTTTCCCGATGCCGGCGTGCCGCTTCAGCGCTGCATACCCCAGCGGCGTACCGTCATCCGCTCACAGGTTTCAAACACCAGGTTTTCCACAAGCAGACCAATTAACACCACCATCGCCAAACCAGCGAAAACACGATCTGTGTATAACTCGTTGCGATTCTGATAGATGTACCAACCCAACCCGCCTTCGCCGCTGGAAGCGCCAAACACCAGTTCGGCGGCGATCAGCGTGCGCCAGGCAAAGGCCCAGGCAATGCGCAGCCCCGACAGGATGGCAGGCAGCCCAGCGGGCACCAGAATCGCCAGCACGTAGCGCAGGCCGGTCAGACCATAGTTGCGCCCGGCCATGCGCAAGGTCTGGGGTACGGTCAGGAATCCCGAGTACATGTTGACCGCCAATGCCCACAGCACCGAATGGATCAACACGAAGATCAGGCTGCCTTCGCCCAGGCCGAACCACAACATGGCCAGCGGCAACAAGGCGATGGCGGGCAGGGGATTGAGCATGGCCGTGAGGGTGGACAGCAAGTCGCGCCCGAAGCGGCTGGATATCGCTGCGGTTGTGAGCACGAATGCCAGCGCGACCCCGGCGACATAGCCCTTGAGCAAAACGGCCAGCGAACCCGCTGCGCGCGCCGGCAGCACACCGTTGGCCATTTCCGCCACAAAGGCCTGGGCCGTCTGCCAGGCTCCGGGCAACAACAGATCGTTGCCAGCCCATCGGGCGGCGGCTTCCCAGAGCAGGAGCAACAGCAGCAGAATGACGCTCTTACGCAGCGCGGCATGGCGCCACAGGCGCTGCCAGCGCGGCAATGCAATCTCCAACGGCAAGGCGGGCAGAGGATCCAGGCGGCGTTCGAACTCCGGACGCGCAATCAGGCTGTGATCGTTCATGGTGTACTCCTCAAGCCACTGCCTGCATCGAGGCCGGCGGTGCATCGGCTTGGTTGAACAGCAAGCCATGAATACGTTGCGCGGCACGCTGAAAAGCGGCCGACCCGCTACTGTGCAGATCGAACTGCTGCGCGTTGAGTTCGGCGCGCACACGTCCGGGATGCGGCGAGAGCAGCAGGATACGGCTGCCCAACACCAGCGCTTCTTCAATCGAGTGGGTCACGAAGAGCAACGTGAACGGGCTCTCCTCCCACAGGCGTTGCAACTCCTGCTGCATATTGCGCCGGGTCAGTGCATCGAGCGCGGCGAACGGTTCATCCATCAACAGAATGCGTGGCTGCATGGCCAGCGCACGCGCAATCGCCACGCGCTGCTTCATGCCCCCCGACAGGGTATGCGGATAGGCATCAGCGAACCCGGCCAGACCGACCTTCTCAAGGTAGTGCATGGCACGCTCATCCGCCTGGGCACGTGACATACCGCGTGCTGTGCGCAGCGGGAAGGCCACATTGCTGCGCACCGTTTTCCACGGCGGCAGTTGATCGAACTCCTGGAACACCACCACACGATCGGGGCCTGGGCCTGCGATGACCTCGCCATCCAGCAGCAGCCGGCCTTCGACCGGTGTCATGAACCCGGCTGCGGCCTTGAGCAAGGTGGACTTGCCGCAACCGGACGGCCCCAGCAGGATGAAACGGTCTTGCGGCAACACATCGAAGCTGACGCGGTGCGTGGCCCGCACCCGGTGTGTCGGGCTGCGGTACTCCAGACTGACCTCCTCGGCGCGCAGGATGGGCGCGGGCAGGCTGCGGGCGGCAAAGACGCGGGCGCTGTCCTCCATGATCAACTGCCCTGCGCAACCCGCGCGTCGTCAAAGAAATAGTCCTGCCAGCTTGCCGGCTTGTTCTTGATGGCGCCTATCTCGTGCATGAACTCGGCCAGCGGATAGGTGTTGCGTGGCGCCAGGGTGAAAGCCACCTCGGGGCTCTTGATGATGCGCACCAGCAGCTCGCGATCTATCTTGCTGCCGCTTACACGCAGGTAGGCATCGGCGGCCCCCTCGGGATTCGTGGTGGCAAAGCGTGCGGCCTCGGCCAGCGCGGCCTGAAACGCGGCATAGGTCTTGGGATTGCGCTCGCGGAAGGCGTCGGTGGCGAACAGCACCGTCGAGGAGGCCGGGCCTCCCAGCACATCATAGGAATTGAGCACGACATGCGCCTGCGGATTGGCGGCAAGCTCCTGCTCCTGGAAGGGCGCGTTGGCGAAATGCGCGGTGATCTCGGTTCCCCCCGCGATCAGGGCGGCGGCCGCATCCGGATGCGGGAGGGCGACTGATAGTTTGTCCAGCCGATTGAAATGCTCCTTGCCCCAGAGCTTGGCCGAGGCCAGCTGCAGCAATCTCGACTGCACCGATACGCCTACCGCCGGCAGGGCGATGCGATCCCGCTCGGTGAAGTCAGCGATGCTGCGCACCTGCGGATTGATGCTCACCAGATAGCTCGGGAAATTTCCCAGCGACGCCACGCCCTTGACGTTCTGGCGGCCCCGGGTGCGATCCCATAGGGTCAGCAAAGGCCCGACCCCGGCTGCCGCGATGTCGATGGCGCCGGACAGCAGCGCATCGTTGATGGCCGCGCCTCCCGACAACTGCTTCCATTGCACCTCGATATCGAGGCCTGCCTCCTTGCCATGCTTTTCGATCAGTTGCTGATCGCGGGCAATGTTGAGCAACAGGTAAACAATGCCGTGCTGCTCGGCGATACGCAGGCGGCCCTCGGCCTGTACCGGCGTCGGCGCAGACAAGGCCAGCAGGACAATGAACAGGGCCAGCACGCTGGCGGACAGGAAACGCTGGAGACGACTTTCTACGGGAATGGGCATGACGGCTTGGCTCACAGGACAAGAGGACGTGGCGGGCGGATCAGAACGGCGCGTCGCCTTCGATCGTGGTGCGATACAGCGTGCGGCGCAGGTGCGCGGGGCAGCCGGTGGCCAGATGAATCAAACTGCGGTTGTCCCAGAACACCAGATCGTGGGCACGCCATTGGTGCCGATAGACATGCGCGGCGCGCACGCTGTGGGCGAACAATTCATCCAGCACCTGGCGGCTCTCGTCTTCGGGCAGTCCTTCGATGCGCGTGGTAAAGCCCTCACTGACGAACAGCGCTCGGCGGCCCGTCTCCGGATGGATGCGCACGACCGGATGCACCACCTCGCGCACCTGCGCCAACTGCTCGGGACTGAGGTTCGGCCGCCAGTTGCCACGCTGCTGGAGCTCGCCATACTTGGCCAGATAGGAATGCACTGCGCGGCGGCCATGCACGGCGGCCAGCAGAGAGGCCGGCAAGGTGTCATAGGCCTGGTGCATATTGGCGAACAGGGTGTCGCCGCCTTCGGCGGGCAACTCCTGGGCATGCAGCAAGGACCCCAGGCTGGGTACCGCCTTATATGAAATATCGGAATGCCAATAACGCCCGGCATCGCCCAGACCTACCGGCCGCCCGTCCTCGACGACGTTGGACACCACCAGGATTTCCGGATGGCCAGGCAGGTGGAACTGATGCAGCACATGAATCATCAGGCGGCCGAAGCGGCGGCTGAAATCAATATGCTGCTGCGGCGTGATCTGCTGGTCGCGGAATACCAGCACATGATGATCGAGGTGTGCCTGATGAATGCGCGAAAAATCAGCAGTACTGAGTTCGCGGCTCAGATCCAGGCCCAGCACCTCGGCGCCGGTACCCTCGGGAAACGGCAGGATTTCCAACTCGTGCGCAGCCAACGGCAGTGGCGGCGGCCTGGTGGCGGCGGGTAGGGTGGCGGTGCTGACGGACATGATCGGCTCCTTGTCGGGATGGCTGTGGAGCGACCCATTATGGAAACCCCGGTCCTGGCGGCCAACGAAGAATTCGGTGTTTATTCACAGCCCGGCGTCATAAATCCAGGCTGTGATTAACTTATTCCACAGGGAGGCACGGCGCTGTGAAAGCCGTCCCTTTCCCCATGAGAAAACACGCTTTCCAACCAAAACCTCGCATCCATTTTCAACAGAGTTATCCACAGAATTGGCCGGAAGCACTATGGAAAATTGCCCTCAAAAGCTGTGGAAAAGGCTGTGAAAAGGACATGGATACCCGGTGGATATGCTGTGGGGAAACTGTCCATAACCCGCTCAAAGCTGTGCATAAGCCAGAGGGGCGCCACGACCGGAGAGCACGCGCTTCCCGCCCTGGATGGGCATCCCTGTCGGCCAGCCGCCCGGTCGATGCCCGTGCACGCCAACGCATGGCCTCCCAACGGCACAGCTTGTCCCCAACCCGCCCCAGGCTCCCCGGGGCGGTGGCAGCCAGCGGGTATAGTCCGCTATTGACCCGATTTCCTGCCTTGATCCCCGCCATGAGTTCCAGCCTTCCCATCGCCGCCATCGCCACCGCCCCCGGACGCGGCGGCATCGGCGTGGTGCGCGTCTCGGGCCCGCGTCTGGATGCCTACATCCGTGATCTGCTGGGCCGCGACCTGATCCCGCGCCACGCCCATTACCTGCCTTTCACCACTGCCGAAGGCGAGCATATCGACGAAGGCATCGCGCTTTACTTCAAAGGGCCGCACTCCTATACCGGCGAAGACGTACTGGAATTGCAGGGACATGGCGGCCCGGCCGTCCTCAAGCGTCTGCTGGCACGTTGTCTGCAGGCCGGCCACGGCCTGGGCATGCGCCTGGCGGAACCCGGCGAATTCACGCGCCGTGCCTTTCTCAATGACCGCCTGGACCTGGCCCAGGCCGAAGCCGTTGCCGACCTGATCGACGCCTCTTCCGAGGCGGCCGCACGTGGCGCCATGGCCTCGTTGTCGGGGGACTTCTCGCGCCGCGTCAACGCCCTGGCCGAGCGCATCATCCACTTGCGCATGCTGGTCGAAGCCACGTTGGATTTCCCCGAAGAAGAAATCGACTTCCTGGAGAAATATCAGGCCCGGCCTGCGCTCGATGGCCTGCGCGAAGACCTGCATACGCTCATTGCCCAGGCCCGCCAGGGCGTCATCCTGCGCGAGGGCCTGCATGTCGTGCTGGCCGGACAACCCAACGTCGGAAAAAGCAGCCTGCTCAATGCCCTGGCCGGTGACGACATCGCCATCGTGACCCCCATCGCCGGTACCACGCGCGACAAGGTCGTGCAGGAAATCCACATCGAGGGTGTGCCGCTGCACATCGTCGATACGGCCGGTCTGCGCGACACCGACGACACCGTCGAGAGCCTGGGCATCGAACGCAGCTGGAAAGAAATCGAACGCGCCGACCTCATCCTGCACCTGCAGGACGCCACCGCCCCTGGCGATGTGCTCGACCAGGCCATCACCGCCAGGCTGCCGGCGCGCACCCCCGTGCTGTCTGTCTACAACAAGACGGACCTGCTGGCGCCTGACGCGCCGGCCCTGCCACAAGGCGCCATCGGCATCTCCGCGCGCCAGGGGCAGGGGCTGGACACCTTGCGCACACGCCTGCTGCAATTGGCCGGCTGGAACCCCGGCGGCGAATCGCCCTGGCTGGCGCGCGAACGCCACGTCCACGCCCTGCAGGCCGCCGCCGAACACCTCGAAATCGCTGCCGATCACGCCACCCACGACGACCGCGTGCTCGACCTCTTCGCCGAAGAACTGCGCCTGGCCCACGACAGCCTGGGCAACATCACCGGCAAGTTCACCAGCGACGACTTGCTGGGCGAGATCTTTTCCAGCTTCTGCATCGGGAAGTGAGGTGAAGTCCATAGACATCCACTGACGTCTGATGGTGTGCCAGTAAGCCGTATAAATAAAGGAATTTTTGTCTGCTGAGTGATTCGGTGATACAGTCGAAGCCATCGCTGTTCGGGTCCATATATGGGTCCAAATTCACCGAATAGCCTGACTATTGACTTCCATGGACCCAAAGGAGGGTCCATGTCTCTCACAGATACCGCACTCAAGGCGCTCAAGCCCAAGGATGCCTCTTACATCGTCAGCGATGATCGCGGGCTGTACGTAGAAGTGCTGCCGAGTGGCAGCATCGTCTGGCGTTATCGCTATCGGCTGAATGGCAAACGCGAGAAGCTCACTCTGGGCAAGTACCCAGCCCTCACCCTGAAGAACGCACGCCTGAAGCGGGGCGAAGCGGCGCATCTGGTGGCGCTGGGCCAGTCTCCGGCACAGAAAAAGCAGCAGGAGAAAGTGGCCGGCGCAGAAGACGCCACCGTGGCCGACTTCGCCGAACGCTTCTTCAAAGACATCCAGTCACGCGACCGCAAAGACGTAACCATGCCGCGCCGCTACCTGGAAAAGGACATCCTGCCGCACATCGGCAGCAAGCCGGTCCGTGACATTACCGCCGAGGACGTGCGCAGCGTCATCTGGCGCAAGAAGGAGCAAGGCTTCGACGCCGCTGCTGGTCAGGTGCGTGGCCTGCTCAAGCGCATGTTCGACTACGCACTGACCTGCGGCCTGATCCAGGCCAACCCGGTCATGGCCTTGCCGATGCGGCACGTCTACCGCGCCGCCGCCCGCGACCGGGCGCTGACGCCGGACGAAATCTGGCAGTTTCTGCGCGCCATGCAAGCCTCCAACATCCGCCGCCAGTTCAAGATCGCTTTCCAGTTGATTCTGATGACCCTGGTGCGCAAGTCCGAACTGATGCTGGCGCAGTGGAAGGACGTGCATGTGGACGAAGGCGAGTGGCACATACCGGTCGAGAACTCCAAGACCGGCAAGCCGCACATCGTTTACCTGTCCACCCAGGCACAGACGCTGTTCAAGGAACTCAAGCCGCTGGCCAGCAGCAGCGACTGGGTGCTGCCAGGGCGTGGCACCCTGGCCAAGCCCTTCGCCAACAATGCGCTGAACCAGGCGCTGAAGGTGTCATTGCAGGGGCAGGAGATTCCTGCCTTCACCATTCATGACCTGCGGCGCACTGCATCGACGCTGCTGCACGAACAGGGCTGGCCTTCGGATGTGGTGGAAAAGGCACTGAACCACACCATCGGAGGCGTGCGCGGTGTCTACAACCGCGCCGAGTACGCCGAGCAGCGACGGGAAATGCTGCAGGCGTGGTCGGATTACATCGACGGGCTGGCACCATCGGCCAATTTGGTGGTGTGAGTCCGGCCGGGGCGCTGGTGTGGCCTTTTCCCTTTTTGGGTAGGGCCGTTGCCCTTGGCCTCCATTACCTTGCCTTTCCTTTTTGAGAGCCATCGAGCAAAAAGCGAATACGGCTCGATACTCAATGATAAGCCGCCAAACAACTCATTCTTGAAGTTGGCGTAATCCTGGCACTCGCTGTGCAACTTTGTGGTTGCCGCTACTTGTACACCGCAGCGCAGCGTGAGATTCGCTCGACTGAGGCGCATTGCTCATCAGGTCATGGATTGTTCCAGCACCCTGGGCTCCGCGAATCGAAGAACGTCACATTTGTGGCAGGCAAAGATCGGCCAGCAGCTTTCAGAACCTGGTGGCAGAACGCTTGCTGATCCCCATCCGGCTGACCCGTGAAAACTGAGACGGCCATCCGCTTTGGCTTATTTGCTGCGATGGCATCAAGCACGTGCTGGTCTCGTTCGTCAAAGCTCCAGCCATAGACGACCAGCCCATCCCCGAGTGCCGGCAGCACTTCCTCATACACGTTCGTCAGATAGTGACTCCGGCGAATCGCAGCGACCTTCTGCTGACTGGTTCCCTCACTCACGAACACCGGCACATAGTGCCCAGACGCCCACCGTCGGGTGATCGTGTCAAGCAAATCACCTGCAGCCCCCGCTCCGACCGCGAGTTTTGTTTCACCACCAAGGTAGTCACGCGCAACCGCGAGACTACCGTGGGGATAGAAAACCAGCGTTGCTCCACCGGCCTGCCCATAGGGCCGCCGCAGATATCCCCAATCTGTCTGGAATTCACCGTCGTGGAACGCGTCCTTGAACCAGCTACCTTTTACCGCATTGAACAGCAGCATGGCCCAGTACAAGGTGAGGTCATAGTTGAGGCTGACGACAGTTGGGAACGCACTTGCGAATGTAGCAACCCGCTGCAGGTCGGCAGCGACATCGGCATGTACCGGATGCACACCGTGCACGGCTTCGATCAGTGCCGTGCGCACTTCCGCATAAGCGGTAGAGATGTCTGCAGACGGGGTTCCCAAGGCAACGTTGACGTGCTCTGCGTACCAGCATGCAAGCAGAACATGCTCGAAGTCAGTCGTTCCGAGCTTGGAAAAAATTGGCGCGGTGGTTGCGAGCAACCCTTTTGCGTCGGCAACGCCGTGGAGTGTTGGATATGCAAACTCCTTGTGGATGGCGATGCTGGCACCGTTACCCAGAACGAGCGAATTCCAACCTTCCGCGCTGATATTTGTCCAAGTGTCGATTCCGATTCTGTCCATGTTCTTTCATGTGTCCGTTTTCACCGCGCGGTTTGGCACGCAGAGTCTCAGATGCAAGCAGCTCACCTCATATCATGCTGCGCAGCGCGACGAACTGGCTGCTTGGTCCTTCCGAACGAAGGATCAGGCTCACACTGTTCGACACCACATAGCCCAGTGGCTGTGTCAGGGTGAATGGAAACAGCACTGGCAGCGACTGCAGGCTGGGCAGCGAAACAGGCTTGCTGTAATAGCGCACCGCCGCCTCGACCAGCCATGCCGTGAGTTCATCGTTGTCGATGACGGTTGGCGCAAGCCGAATGACTCGCTTACCTTTTTCGACCCGTTCAACTGCTCCCCAGCTCGCCTGGCTCTGGATGACCATGTTGGTCATGCGCCGGGTGCCTTCGCGCTCGCCATAGGTTTCACTCATGCGCCGATGCACCTCGACGGATGCACAATCGCTCTGGATGGCGGACAGGCGACCCACCAATTCGGCCACCTTTCCAAAGAACGGGTAGGTCGCCACCGCCATGCCCCAGCACAGCGCCGCGACTGGAACATCCGGCTGCGCCTTGTGGATGGCCACACCACGATCCGCGTAATCGACCAGTTCGGCGCGTGGCTCCAGCCACAGCCGATTCAGCACGGTGCGGGTTTTCTTCTTGGCTTCTACGCCAAGCTCGCTGGCGTCGAGCAGTGCATTCAGATCATCTAGCCCAGCCACACCTGCACGAACATTCAGTGCTGCGGCCGCCCAATCAAGCTGAATGAACCGATCAAAGCCGATTTTTGGGGCTGATGCGTTCATTCGTTACCTATCAAATAACTGACTTTCACAAAGGGCACGATCAACTCTTCGACCGACACCCCGCCGTGGACGACCACTTGGTCGCCCTCCGGCACAAAGGCTGTTCGTCCGCCTGCGAACAGCGGCATGAAGTTCGCAGGAAGGCCTGCGACGTCCAATCGGACGGTGTTGGGATAGGCCGCTGCTGAATCAGTCAGAAATGGCTCACTCCGGTAGACCCGCACGCGCTCGCCGCGCGTTTCGGCAATCACGCCCTGGTTGGGCCTGCCAATACCAGTGGCCTCTACATTGCCGTGGTCCGCCGTGAGGTAGATGTGGTAGCCTTTGTCGAGCAGCATCGAAAACAGCCGGTCAACAAAACCGGTCGTCAACCAGTTGCCGATCCACATTGCCACATCTTTCTTGGATCGCTCCTTGTGGAGCCGCTCATCCACCTCATCGATGACCAGGCCTACCACCTTCGGACGGCGGTCGTTCAAGTCCGCCTCAAGCGCGTCCAGTTGATCAACCTGGCGTAGCGCACGTCGGTACATCACCTCATTCGAGTTGGCGCCCTCGTTCTGCCAGAACATCTTCCACAAGGATTCCTCTTTGTCCGTTCGGTCGATGGAATCCTCGAACTCGCGCGGCTTCAGGCCCGAGAACAATGCCTGGCGTGATACCGATGTCACTGTCGGCAACCATGCAAACGCAGCGCCCTCGTCAAATGCGAATCGCTTTGTGGTGGCGCTCAGGTGTTCGCGAATCTGCACCCATTGGTCAAAAGCCAACCCATCGAAAACCAGCAAAGCCAGCTTGGTTTCCCCAGTGGATCGCCGATGACGCAAAAAGCGCGGTACGTGGTGGACCATCACCGGGCCTTTGGTCACTGGTTGCAGGATCAGGTCGGCGTAATGCTTGGCTGCCACCCAGGCTTGCAGATGCTCGTCTGACTGCGCCTGCAGGGTCTTGATGCGATCTCGAATTGCCGTGAGATGCTCGCTGACGTCCTTGCCTGGCAGACCGTGCGTACGGGCCAGGATCTCACCGTAGCGCTTGGCGAACTCGCTCCAATCTTTGTGCGAAGAGGCTGCCGTTGGCGTTGTCTCGATCAGGCCGTTGATGCCTTTGAGCACCAAAGCCTGCAACGCTGTCGGGTCCTGGATGACCCCAGCCTTGACCCAACTCGGCATCCCTGAGGGAACGCTGTGAACCGCCAGCGGATGCAAGCTGCCATCGAGAAACATGGAATCGACCAGCACCTGCACATCAGAGTGGTCAAACGGAATCTCGATCTTAGCCACATAGTCAGGTGATGGTTCTCCTATGCGGGTGCCATCCAGCCCCAATTTCGACAGATAGCGATACCACCCATCCTGCACTACGCGAAGCAGCGAACTCTTGGAAGTCAGCCATGTGGCAACAGGATATTTCGCAAACAAGCCCTTGCCCTGAATGATGCTTGCCGCGTGCTGTGCAAACGGGGGTGGCAAAGAACGGTTGGCGAAGTGCATTCGCAGTAGCTCGCGCCAAAAGTCCACCGGGCTACGGATGGATCGGGGCGCAAGCTGGTAAACGTGTTCGAGGATGAAGTCCTTCGACTCGCTTTCACCCCGAGCCGACTGCAACTCAGTCTGATGAGCATGAAACAGCTCGGCAAAATGATCTGGCTCGACTTGCTGTACCGCGCTGTACGCCAGCTTGGGAAATAGATCAGCAAGGCTGAGCCGAACCACACGCCCATGATGCACGATGTCCCAGGGCAAGGCATTCGCGTCGGCACTGCGCAAATGCAAAACCAGCGATGGTGCAGGCCCTGGCTCACCCCGATCCCATGCTGCGCGATAGCGCTCTTCGTACTCCGCACGGAAGGCAAACGGGTCTTCGTACAGCATCATCTCAAAGCCCCGGCTGCGCAGCTCGGACAGCAGCTTTTCGTCCAGCAATACATCGTCAGGGTCACACGCCACCCACAGCCGGGTGAGGTCGGCGGTGAAATGACTCAGGATGCGCTCCGTCCACAGGCTCATGCCTCACCTCCAACGCGCACCATCATCACGGCGTTCAAATCCGGCACGCTCGCCTCCATGTCGTCCAAGGCGGCCATTCGGGCCTCGTGTTCCTGTTGCAGCCGCTTGCGGCGGTGTTCCCGCACGGCAGGCAAGCCGATTCGCCCAATGGCTTGGCCTCGTGCCTCGAACGCATACACCGCACGCTCCCGCTCCTCCTTCAAGTGGGCGCGGTGTTCGGTAAGCAGTTCGGTGAAGATCCGTTCACCCTGGGTACTGGCCGCAGCAAGCGATGCCTCAAACCACTTCGCCGACGCCTCGGTGCCGGTCACGGCATGAACGTCCACCGTTTCAGTCAGCAGCAAATCCCACACACGCTTGGCGGTCGGCACAAAAGAACGGCCTTCCTCATTGATGAACACGGGCAGAAAGCGCTTGCGGCTCAAACCCTCCGCCGCCAGGCTGATCTCCCACAGCGACCAGATACCCCGCACCGAATCCGGCAAGCCGGTGACGCGGATCACCGGCAGCGGCTGCCCGGCGACAAAACGCGGCAGCTCGCTGATCACCGCCCGGGCGCGCGGGTCTTCCATGGTGATCCATTCCAGCTCCGGGTTCTCATCCGCCGAACGGGCGTCAAAGCAGGCCTGTGCCGATTCGCTGCCGTCCGCCCATTTCACCCGCCACGCCTTGCCAGCCTTCGTTGCCGAGCCACCGCGCACAGCCAGCCCGCTGGTGATGGCACGTTCCAGCCAGAACTGCGCCGGGTGATCGCGCCATTTGCGGGCATCATCGGCATCCAGATCGTGCTCGGTGGTGAGAAAGTCGGAGGACTTCTTTGAGTCCGCCAACGTAGATCGCAGCTGAGACACCGCGTCATCGCACTCCTGCTCGATGGCGTTCGGGTTCTGCAAGCCGCGCACGAACAGTTCGTCGAAAATCGGGTCGGCCTCGACCGAATCCATCACATCGGCCGCCTTATCGACGCCGAACTCCTGCGCGATGACTTCCAGCTTTTCCTCCAGCACCTGACGCACACGATGCTCGACGGTGTCTTCAAGCACGAAGTTGATGGCGCGCACCACATGCTTCTGGCCGATACGATCCACCCGGCCAATGCGCTGCTCGATCCGCATGGGGTTCCACGGCATGTCAAAGTTGACGATGACATGGCAGAACTGCAGGTTCAGGCCTTCGCCACCAGCATCCGTCGAAATCAGCACGCGCACATCCTCGGAGAACGCCTGCTGTGCACGGGTGCGGGTTTCCAGCTCCATGCTGCCGTTGAGCGTCTTCACCGAAAAGCCACGGCTCTCCAGGAAATCGGCCAGCATCGCTTGCGTGGGCACGAACTCGGTAAAGATCAGCACCTTCAGCGCCGGGTCGCCTTCTTCCTGCTGCAGCTTGTAGATCAGTTCCAGCAGCGCCTCAGCCTTGGCATCGGTACCGGCGGCCTCGGTTTCCCGCGCCAGTTCCAGCAACATCTCGACTTCAGACTTTTCCATCTCCCAACCGCTGGACTGCATGGCCAGATCCACCTGTGACTGGCCATCCAGGTCCGCCCATTCGTCGGTACTGGTGTTCTCGAACAGATTTGCCTGGGGCTGTGGCGCATCAAGCAGCGCTTGGCGCTTTTCCAGTGTGGTACGAATGGCCGCCGTACTGGATGTGACCAGCCGCTGCATCAGGATCATCAAGAAACCGATGTGGCGCTGCTTGGCGACCAATGCTTGGTTGTAGCCATGGCGCACATAGTCGGTCACTGCCTCGTACAGGCGTTGTTGTGCGCCGTGGCGAGCCTGCCAGGCAACCGCCTGCAACCGGGTCACACGCGGCTTGAACAGCGGCTGGCCCTCGGCGTTGATCGATACACGCTTTTCGGTGCGGATCACGAAAGGCCGCACGCGCTCACGATTGACGCTGCCTTCATCCGGGAACGCTTCGCGGTCCAGCAACTGCATCAGCCGCATGAACTGATCGGTCTTGCCCTGGTGCGGCGTGGCCGAAAGCAGCAAGAGATAGGGCGATGCCTCGGCCAGCGCCGCGCCCAACTTGTAGCGGGCTACCTGCTCGGTGCTACCGCCCATGCGGTGGGCTTCGTCGATGATGACCAGATCCCACGACGCCGAGATCAGGTCCTCGAAGCGCTCGCGGTTGTAGGTGCTGAGTTGCTCCAGGCTCCAGCCACGCCGGCTTTCCA
The DNA here is from genome assembly GCA_023386765.1 of Pseudomonadota bacterium. Taxonomy (GTDB): domain Bacteria; phylum Pseudomonadota; class Gammaproteobacteria; order Burkholderiales; family Burkholderiaceae_B; genus Bordetella. The sequence goes on from JAEWJD010000088.1 coordinate 15,824, forward strand.
TGGGCTTCACGGAATCCAGCGAACAAATCACCTGATCGTGCATGCGCCACAGGTTCTCTTCCTCGCCCGCACCGCCACTGCGCCACTGGCGGAAAGCCGCCAGCTCGGACGGTTCGATGAACTGAAACGTCTCACCAAAGTGCAGGCGCATTTCCGCCTGCCACTGGCGCACCAGCCCCTTGGGCGCCACCACCAGAATGCGCTTCACCCGGCCACGCAGCTTCAATTCGCGCAGCACCAGGCCAGCCTCGATCGTTTTGCCCAAGCCCACCTCGTCGGCCAGCAGGTAGCGGATGCGATCTCGGCTGATGGCGCGGTTCAGCGCATAGAGCTGATGCGGCAACGGCACCACGCTGGACTGGATGGGCGCCAGCAGCAGGTTGTCTTCCAGTGCGTCCAGCAGCTTGGCGGCCGCCGTGGTGTGCAGAATCTGCTCCACGCTCGGCCGCACGCTTTCCAGCGAGGCCAAGTCCGACGCTCGGGCACGCACCACCGCGTCCTTGGCGGGCAACCACACGCGGTAGGCCACCTCGCCCCACACATCCTGCCGCTCGATCACACGGCACGGCGATGCCTGCCGGGTGAACCAGCACCAATCGCCGATGGTGAAGTTGTGCCCGCCTTGCGTCATTGGCCCGCCTCATCGCGCAGCGCTCTGCCTTGTGCAGTCAGGCGATAGCGTTGCTTGCTGCTGTTGGGCTTGTCAGGGATGGTCATTTCGACGAGTGCCAATCCCAACAAAGGTGCCAGCACCACCTCTCGAAACTTGCTCCTGTTGCTGCGGCCAACCCACTGCATCAAGGTGGTAACATCGTGTTCGTCGGTCATCTGAGCCAACAACGCTTGCTGTTCGGCACTGAGTCCCGACATAGGCCCAACTTGGTCCCAACTTGGTCCCGACTTGGTCCCCGTTGGGTCCCCGGCCTGCGCTTGCGCCTCTTGGGCAAAGCGCCGGCGAATCGCCTCGCGGGCCTGAAACTGGGTCTCGCTGAGCGGGTCGAGCAATTGCTGCCGCACCAGATGGTCAGCCACCGCGCGGGCCTGCTGGGTGGTGCTGATACCCAGACCGCGGATCGCCGTGAGGGTGAGCAGTTCGCCCTCTGGCAAAGACAGCGCCAACGCCAGCACACCTGCCTGCTCGGGCGTCAAGTTCGCCCCCAGGGTTTGGCGCAAGCGCTGCATGGCCTCGGTTACCAGGGGCTTGTTAATCAGCACTAGCTCAAAATCCTTGCGCGCCTTGTCGTTTTTCAACTGGGGTGGGGTACGCCCCAGTTCGTGCCAGTTGCGGAAAATGGCGCGAATGCCTGTGCCCGCCTGATCCGACAAACCAATACGGCGAAACGCCTTCACGATGGCCGGGTTGCGCACTTCCTTTTCAGTGGGGTCGAACAGTTCGGCTTCGGTCG
>JAEWJD010000093.1 GCA_023386765.1 Pseudomonadota bacterium
TGATTAAACTTCATATCATCACTCTCAGTTGAAGTCGACCGGCACATCCGGCCTCTGATACCGACTAAAGGAACTCTGCGACAAATACCGCAATCAGAATTTGATATATCCCATGAAATAAAGCACGACCACCAGGATATCTACGGCCAGCAGCAGGACAAGCGCGATGCGCTCGCCCTTGTTCAAGGCCACCTCGGATGACGGATCTTGCCTGCGAGCCCAGAAAAACAAAGGCAAACCTACCGTCAGCAACAACGGCGTCATCGCTACATAACGGATATCGCTTGCGTACAGCATAAACAGGCAGAAGCCTGCGCCAATAAGACTACTTAACAGCGCCAGGCGAAGCCCGAGCGTCTGGCGTTTTCGATACTCACCGTTGAAGCAGATTTTGGTCAGGTAGGCGGCCGAGGCGAAATAGGCGGGCAGCACGCAAATGGCCGAGATACCCAGCAGCGTCAGCCAGGCATCGTGCGAGAAATACACCATCAGCATGACGCACTGCATGAACGCGCTGCTGACCCACAGCGCCACCGAGGCCGCGCCACGCTTGTTTTCCTTGGCGAAAATCTTGGGGAAAGTGCCGTTCTGTCCTGCAACCTGCGGTATCTCGGCGCAGATCATGGTCCAGGCCAGCCAGCTGGTCAGAATCGAAATCAGCACACCCAGGTTGATCAGCACCTCACCCCACTCTCCGGTGAGATGCTTCATGACGCCCGCCGTCGAGGGGTTGGGAATCGCGCTCAGCGCACCCTGTCCCATCACGCTGAAAGGCAGCACCGACACCATCATGCAGATCAGCAGGCCCAGGATGAAACCAATGAAGGTGGCGCGTGCCACATCCTCTTTCTTCATGGCGCGCGCCGACAGCGCCACTGCGCCCTCGACGCCGATAAAGCACCACAGCGCCACATACATGGGCGAGAGCGTCTGCGACAGCACCGAGCCCAGGGGCTTCGATGCCGCCGTGCCCTGCTGGCCCCAGATATCGGTCGTGAACTGTGCGTAATCCAGGAAATAAGTCACCGCGCCGACAAACACCACCAGCGGAATGAGCTTCATGAAAGTGCCGATGGTATTGAACACCCCGGCCATCTTGGTGCCGCCCAGCACCAGGGTATGGAAACCCCAGATGAGAATGGAAGCGCCCACGATCGAAGGCAGATTGTTGCCGCCGGTGAAGTCCCCTGGCAGGAAGTAATTCAGCGTGTCCATCACCATGACGGCGAACGCCACATTACTGAACATGACCATGAGCCAATAGCCCCAGGCCACGACAAAGGCGCTCAGCGGCCCGAACCCTTCGCGGGCGTACATGTAGATGCCGGACTGCAGGTCCGGCCGGACATCCGAGAGCACCATGAAGGTCTTGGCGATGAAGAACATGCCAAAACCACTGATCAGCCACGCAATGACCACGGGCCCGAGCGCCGAGGTCTCCGCCATATTCTGAGGCAGGCTGTCCACACCACTGCCGATCATTGAGCTGACAACAATAGCAACTAACGCTACAAGGCCAAGTTTCTGATTGGTGTCACTAGTCTTCATGAGCCGCCCGGCATTTCCGCCGTTGATAGTCAAAATGAACACAGAAAGATAATGCGACGTGGAGGCACCCCTCCAGCACCGACTCGACAGCATCACTCGCGTACTTTTGCACATACTTGCGCAATACCGCGCAGCTGCTTTTCGCTCTTCTCTTTCTTCCCAGTCTTTCTCAATCACCAGAACAAGCAACGCCAGCAGTCGGAAACCAGCAGCCATTCAAAGAATGGCCCCGCTCCAATACCCTGCATTTCGTTAATCTAGGGTAACCCGACAATACAATCAGGTACAGCAAACAACGGTTAAAGTTCCGCCCGCGGATAGACGGGCGAGTCTCGCCAGGGAACGGCAGAAGCAAGTTCAACGGAACACCATGACACCCGTACACGAGCGGGCGGAAAAGACAGGGCGTGACGGCCCGATGTGGCATGACATGCCGCAGGCATGCATGGAAGAAAAAAAGGCCATCCGCATGGCGGATGGCCTTTTTTTTGGGTACGGCAGAAAGACAGGGATTCCTGAATCAATCTACCGCAATCATGTCTGGCGGACAGAGGGGGATTCGAACCCCCGATACGCTATAAACGTATACACGCTTTCCAGGCGTGCGCCTTCAACCGCTCGGCCACCTGTCCTGATGGACTTCCCTGCCCGGCATGCCGGGCCAACCCGTCCCGGGCTTTTTTGCAGATGCAAAAAATGGGAATCCGCGATTCTAGCAGGTTTTTGGAGCCCGTGGCGTGCACGCCTCAGCCGCCCTGGCGAGACAAGCGATCGGCAGCCGCGATGGCCTGGGCCAGGAAGGGGGAGGTGTCATCCCGCCGCCAACTGAGGATCAACGGCGATGTGAAGGCCGGCGCGTCGATAGGCAGGCAGACGATATCGGCGCGCTGCGACTTCTGCACGCTGGCCGGCACGACCGTCAGGCCCAGCCCCGCCACCACCAGGCCGAGCGCGGTCTGCAACTCATTGGCCTCCTGAACCACGCGCGGCGCATGGCCGGCAGCGCGCAGCAAACCCAAGACGTGATCCCCATAGTTGGGACGCGGACGGGCCGGGTAAAGCACGAAAGGCTGGGCCGCCAGCTCATCCAGCGTGAGCTGGGACCGCCTGGCCAGCGGATGGCTCAAGGGCAAGGCCGCCACCAGCGGCTCGTCCATGAGCACCCGCCGCTCGATCGCCGGATCGTCGAAGGGAATGCGCCCGATGCCCAGGTCGATGCGGCCGCTCTTGAGGCTTTCGATCTGGGGCAGGGTATTCATCTCGCTCAGGCCGACTTCGACCTGGGCGTCGGCCTGACGCAAATGGCGGATAAGCTCAGGCACGAAGCCATACAGGGCCGAAGGCACGAAGCCGATGCCGAACCAGCGCGCCGACTGCGCCCCCAGCCGCCGGGTACCCGCCACGATTTCATCCAGCCGCGCACTCAGCTGCATGGACTGCTCGTAGAAAAACCGGCCAGCCTCGGTGAGTTTCAGGCCGCGCACGCCACGCTCGATCAGCAGCACCCCCAGTTCCTCCTCCAATTGCCGGATCTGGCGCGACAACGGAGGCTGGGCGATGTGCAAGGCGGCAGCCGCGCGCGTGAAGTTGCCTTCGCGCGCCACGGCCTGGAAATAACGCAGGTGTCGAAGCTCCACTTTCCTATACCCGGAAGGTATGAATGGCGACCAATATAGTCTTGGACCGGGCTTTTTTCCATTGCAATACTGCAAACAGAGGTGATCCCTCTGTCCGGAGCCGGACCGCCGGGCGCCTCGAAAAACCATAATCAGGAGACAGTGATGCGCTTGTTCCCCCTTCTGGCCCGCGCCGCGATGGCAGGCTGTGCCCTTCTCGCCGCCACGGCCGCCCAAGCCGCCGGCTATCCCGAGCGTCCGGTCAAATGGATCGTGCCCTTTCCCCCGGGCGGCGCCATGGACAGCATCGCGCGCACACTGGGCGAGGCCATGGGCCGCCAGATGGAAACGTCTTTTGTGGTCGAGAACCGCCCGGGTGCGGGCGGCAATATCGGCGCTTCCAGCGTGGCACGCAGCGCCCCCGATGGCTACACCATCATGATCGCGGCCAATGGCATGGCCGTGAACCCGGCGCTCTATCCAGGGCTGAACTACGACCCGCAAAAGGACTTTGCGCCAGTATCGCTATTGGCCGTCGTGCCCAACGTGCTCGTCACCAACGCCGAACGCAATGATGCGGCCTCGGTACAGGAAGTGATCGCGCGAGCGCGCGCCAAACCGGGCGCATACACCTACGCCTCGGCCGGCGTAGGCACCTCCATTCATCTGGCCGGAGAGTTGTTCACCGCCATGGCGCCGGTCGACATGCTGCATGTGCCCTACAAGGGCAGCGGCCCGGCCATTGCCGACCTGCTCGGTGGCCAGGTGGACTATATGTTCGACAGCATCACCTCGGCCGGGCCGCATATCCAGGCGGGCAAGCTGCGCGCCCTGGCGGTCACCACGGCCAAGCGTTCGCAGGCGCTGCCCGATGTGCCGACCGTGGCCGAGGCCGGCGTGACCGACTATGAACTGATGCCCTGGTTCGGTGCCTTCGCGCCGGCCGGCACGCCGCCCGAGCGGGTGCAAGCCCTCAATCAGGCAATGCGCCAGGCCCTGGCCGATCCGAAGGTGCAACAAACGCTGGCTTCCATCGGTGCCGAGGCCATCGGCAGCAGCCCCCAGGCGCTGCAGGCCCATCTGGCCAAGGAAACGGCGCTATGGGCAGAGCTGATCCCGGCGCGAGGCATCAAGGCCCAGTGAGCCACGGGCCTGCCGCGTCAGGAGCCGGCGGCGGCAGGCTTCACCGGCACATTGGCCGAAGGCTCACCCGGCAACAGCGAAACCATGGCCGCCGTGCAGGCCGCCAGCCCCGCCATCACCAGCAACAGCGTGGTGAAACCCGCCTCCTTGACCAGCGGCCCGAGCAACCACACCGCCAGCGAACTCACCCCGAAGGACACCGTCAGGCGCATACCGGCCACGCGCGAGCGGCTATGGTCGTCGACGTAGCGCACGATCATGGCATCCGTGAAGGGAATCGCCCCGAAAATGAAGATCATCGCCCCCAGCAAGGCCACGTAGAACGCCCAGCCCTGGGCCCAGGCCGCCCACAACAGCAGAGGCACCTGGATAAGCGCGATCGTGCGATACAGCGGCTTGAGCGCCACGCGGTCGATCAGGCGTCCCACCACGATCTGCGCAAACGAAGCCACCACATAGATTGCGGCCAGCAAGGCCCCCACCAGCACCGGGTCGTTGACGACGTGTTGCAGACGCTGATCGAGCAGCTGCGCATTGCCATTGGTGGTGAAGTTGAACAGCAGGCTGCCGGTGATGGCCGCAGCCGTCATCACGGCAAAAGCGCGCGCCAGCGCCTGAGGCGAGAGCGTCACGGGCGCACGGGCCTTGCGCCGGGCAGGTGCCTCGGCCTCGTCAGGGCAGACCCGCATGAAGATCAGGCCGCAGACGATAGCCAACACGCCCGGCACCGCAAAAGCCGCGCGCCAGCCCAGCGACTGGACCAGCACACCGGTCACCAGCGCCGCGACCGCCACGCCCAGATTGCCCGCCAGCCCGTTGACGCCGATCACTGCCCCGGGATTGGGCGCATGCTGCACGATCATCGGAATGCCAACCGGGTGATAGATCGCCCCGAACAAACCCACCAGGGCCAGCGCGCCCGCCAGTTGCCAGGCATTGCCGGCCAGCGCGCACAGCAGCGTGGCTGCGCCGATGCCAAAGAAGAACAGCAGCATCATGCGCCGCCGCCCCCACAGATCGCCCAGCTTGCCGGCCGGCCAGGAGCCGATACCGAACATGAAGAAAGCCGCCACGCCATAAGGCATGAGGTCCTCCCACTGCGCGAAGCCGAAATCGCTGGCGATGGCGCCCACCGCCGTCGCGAAGATCAGCAGGAACATGTGGTCGATGCCGTGAGCCACGTTCAGCAAGAGCGTCACGGGACGGGCGTGAGGTCGGGGGAGATCGGAAGCAGTCATGGGATCGTCATGCCAGGGACAAGAGGATGCGCCAGTGTGCCGAGAAGCGACTATTCTGTCTCTCGGTGTTCTGACTGAAACTATCGAGATATGGACAAACCCGTGGCCCGCCCCGATAAACCGGGTGCCCCCATCATCAGCGTGGTCTACCCGGATGCGCCAGGCGTGGTCACGCGGCGGCGTACGCTGGAGGCAGACTTTCACGTCCAGCCGCACTGGCACGAGCGCGCCCAACTGCTATATGCCTCACATGGGGTCATGCGCATCAGCACGCAGCGCCGGCTCTGGATTGCACCGCCGACCCGGGTGCTGTGGATCCCGGCGCAGGTCGTGCACGAGATCCGCATGAGCAGCGCCGTGGACATGCGCTCGCTCTACCTGGACGCCAGCCTCACCCGCAGCATGCCTGCGGAGTGCGCCGTGCTGGAGGTCACTCCCTTGATGCGCGAATTGATGTTGCGGGTGTCGGAGACGGCCGCCCCGCGCCAGGGCGGCCCCGAGCACGATGTGCTGAGCGCAGCCCTGTTGCTGGAACTGGGCCGCCTGCCGCAAGGCGGTTTTGATCTGCCGTTGCCACTCAGCGCCGACCTGCGCCAACTGTGCGCCGACCTGCTGGCCGACCCGACGCTGGCAGCCACCCCGGCGCGCGCCGCCGCGCGGCTGGGCGTCAGCGACCGCACCCTGTACCGGCGCTTTCTGCGCGAAACCGGCCTGAGCTTTCGCCGCTGGGCGGAACAGGCGCGCCTCTTGGAGGCCGTGCGCCGGCTGGCCGAAGGCGTACCGGTCACCACGGTAGCGCTGGATCTGGGATATCAGAGCCCCAGCGCTTTCAGCGCCATGTTCCACCGCCATATGGGCGTACCGCCCCGGCAATGGCGTTAGATCAGATCATCGCGTCGCCCGACTTGCGCGCCGCGCGAATGTCGCGCCGCAACGCCACGATGAGCACTGCCAGGATCACGAAAGAGATCGCCGGCCAGACGAGGAAGTAGAAAGTCAACATAGTCATCGCTCCTTGAAAGGGACTCAGCTGCGTGCCGGTTGCGGCGCGGGTTGGGACTTGGGCCGGCCCTCCATCATGCGGGCCTTGTCATCGTGAAAGGACGTCACGCGATCGGCCAGCAGGTCGAAGTCAAAGCGCTCCTTGCTGCGCAGGCTGAGCGCCACGCACACCACCGTGCTCACGCCATAGGCGGTCAGCGACCCCAGCAGCACGATGTACTCGCGCAGCGTTCCCAGGAAATAAGGCATGAACACCAGCGTTGCGATCACGCCCACCGCAATGGCCAGCTCGCGCCGGAAAAAGGCGAATGTCATCAGGCCCAGCACCACGCCGCCACCGATGGCCGCACACAGCTCGTAGAACATGGCAACCGGGCCGGTGATCGGAACCAGTTCGAAACGCACGATGGTAAAGAGCACCACCGCCGACACCACTGACCAGAAGAAAGCCCGGTTATCCACGCGGTTCCAGTAGAAACTCACGATCACCGGGAACACGATCGATCCCCACAGGGCACCCACGAACACCAGCATCACCAGGATGTCCAACCGCAGACTGGCGAAGATCACCCCGATCATGGTGGCCACGATCATGGTGGCACGTCCCCAGATCAGCATGCGGTGCGGGCACGGACGGCCCCGGGCCACGTTCTTGGCGTAGATATCGGTCATCACGATGGCCGACAGCGCCGCCAGGTCGGAGTCGGCCGTCGAGGACAGTGACCCCACCACCAGGATGAAGAACAAGGCAATGCCCACCGGAGGCAGATAGGTCGACGCCATCTGCGGAATGATGTTGTTCATGTTGCCATCAACCGGTTCCAGGCCCACGAACAAGGCCAGCAGCCCCAGCATGCCCAGGCCGATCACCACCGCGCCATAGCCCACGGTGGCGGTCAGGAAGGTCGGCTTGATGAGGTCCTCGCGCACGGCGAACAGACGCTGCGCAATCGTCTGGTTGCCAATTGCATAGGCCAGCACCGCCACGAAATACGGCGCGCCCTGTTCAAGAAAGGCAGTGCCCGAGAAGAAGTTCGCCTGCTCGGCGCTCAGCCGCCACATATTGGCTTCCAGCATCTGCGGGCCGCCGGCGTTGAAGAAGATCAGCGGGATGATGATGATGGCCGACAGGATCATGGCCACCAGCTGCGCGAAGTCCGTCATCACCGAGGCGCGAAAGCCCGACCAGAGGGTGTACGACAGCACACCCAGTCCGGCGATCAGCACGCCCTGGATAAAGCTCAAGGGGCTGAGCATGGACACCAGCGCACCGGCCGCCGTGAAGTTCACCATCAGACTGATGCAGCTGCCCACCAGGTTGGACACTGCCATGATCATCTGGCTGGATGCGCCATGCCGCGCGTGAATCACCTCGGCCAACGTGTGGGCCTTGGGCGCCAGTTTGCGAAAGCGTCTGCCGAAGGGATAGATGAACAACACCATCAAGGCGCCCCAGAAACCATAGTGAAGCGGTCCCGAGAGTCCGTACTTGTAGCCCGACGTTGCGCTGGCGTAGAAGGATGCCGCCCAGATCCAGGTGGCGATCATGCTGGCCGCCGACAGCCCGAAACCCACCGAACTGCTGGCCACCATATAACCGTCCACGTTTTCCGACTTCTTTCCTATCATCAACGACATCAGGAAGGTCGCACCGTAGAACGCCAACAGCAGCAACACCGCGGTGGTGGCCGATAACTGGAAGAATTCTGTCTCTTGCATCTTGGTCTTTTTTCCTTGCTGGCCCGCCACGGCCACCGTCGCATCTGCCTGGCGGATGCCGGTTGCGCAACATGCGATGGGCGGCACTACCCCATTGCAGAAAGCGAATCCCCTGCCGCGCGCGCACGAGCGGACACCTGTCCATGAAGAACACAGGTCAATGCCTCAATGGGCGGCTGCCGCCAGCGCGAGCGCGCGCTCGTCTGGTGACCGCAAGGGGGCTGACGGGTATAGGCGCAAGGCCCAATGCGGTACGGCAAGGCACCGGCTTTGTGAGCCGGCGGATGTCATCCTCGGCCGCGAGCGGCCTGGACAGGGGTTTCGGCATTTCTGCCGGGCCGCTGTGCGCGGCCTTGATGCTGGACATCCTCAGGAACGGTCTGCGCCCCGCCGGATGTCTGGTGTTTGCTAAAACGAGCTGCCAAGTATAGGGGCTATCGACGCTCGCGTCTAATCCCGGCCGCGTTCAACATCTGCGATCAAACGTCGATCTGCCGATAAGCCAGCACCGTGCCGTCGGCACCAGTCTCTTCCAGCCGCACGCGAAACCCCCACAGCCGCGCGACATGGCGCAGCACCTGCTCGGCCTCGCCGGCGGCCAGCGCACGCCCCCGATGCCGACGATGGCGCAGCACCAGCGCGCGGTCGCTATCCCGCTGAAAACGCTGCACCTGCACGTCGGGAACCTGGTTGTCACGATCATGCTGGGCAGCCAGCAATCTGCGCAGTTGACGATAGCCCTCGTCATCGTGGATGGCGGCCACTTCCAGCACCGGGCTGGCTGCGTGATCGGCAATGGCAAACAGGCGGAACTCGCGCATCAGGCGCGGCGACAAATACTGCAGGATGAAAGACTCGTCCTTGAAGTTACGCATCGCGAAGTCCAGCGCACGGAGCCAGTCCGTGCCGACCAGCTCCGGAAACCAGCGCCGATCCTCATCATCCGGGGCCTCGCAGATGCGGCGGATATCGCGCATCATCGCAAAGCCCAGCGCATAGGGATTGATGCCGCCGTAGCCGCGCTCGTCAAAGCCGCGCTGACACACCACGTTGGTGTGGCTCTGCAGCACTTCCATCATGAAGCCATCGCTGACCTGGCCCTGCTGATGCAGGTGGTTCAACAGGGTGTAATGCCAGAACGTGGCCCAGCCCTCGTTCATGACCTTGGTCTGGGCCTGGGGATAGAAATATTGCGCCAGCTTGCGCACGATGCGTACCAGCTCGCGCTGCCAGGGTTGCAGCACGGGCGAGAATTTCTCGATGAAATAAAGCAGGTTCTCTTGCGGCTCGGCCGGGAAGCGCTCCTGCGCCGCAGGTGCAAGCGGCACGACGCCGCGCGGCACCGTGCGCCACAAGTCGTTGTATTGCAGCCGTGCATGCTCTTCGCGTTCGGCTTGGCGCGCGGCCTCCTGTCGCAGCGAGAGCGCCGGCGGACGCTTGTAGCGGTCCACCCCGTGCAGGCTGAGCGCATGGCAGGCGTCAAGCACCGCCTCGACCGCCTCGATCCCGTGGCGCGCCTCGCAATCCATCACATACTTGCGTGCGAACACCAGATAATCCAGCACGCCGTCGGCATCGGTCCATTGCCGGAACAGGTAGTTGCCCTTGAAGAAGGAGTTGTGTCCGTAGCACGCATGGGCGATCACCAGCGCCTGCATGGGCAGGGTGTTTTCCTCCATGAGGTAGGAAATGCAGGGGTTGGAGTTGATCACGATCTCATAGGCCAACCCCTGCATGCCTTTGCGATACGACTGCTCGTTGCGGATGAACTCCTTGCCATACGACCAATGCGGATAGCCCAGCGGCAACCCCGCCGAGGCGTACGCATCGAGCATCTGCTCCGAGGTGATGACCTCGATCTGATTGGGATAGGTATCCAGGCCATAGCCGCGGGCCACGGCCGCGATGGCCTCGTCGTAGCGCTGCAGGGCCTCGAAGCTCCAGTCGGCCCCGGTGGGCAGGGCCGGCGCGCGTTCCAGCAGGGTGGTGCTCATGCGGCCTCCTTCTTGAAGAGCTCATGGAAGACCGGATAGATCTCGCCGCGCTCGTGGATGCGCCGCATCACGAAGTGCGGCGCCTGCTGCTGAGCGTATTCCGCCCACAGACTGCTCTTGCGCGCCTCGCTGGTCTCGGGCACCTCGATATAGGCGAAATAGCGCGTCGCCGGCAACAGGCGCTCGGCCAGGAATCGAGCACTGCGCCCGGCATCGGCGCCGAACGAATCGCCGTCGCTGGCCTGGGCGGCATACACGTTCCAGGCTGCGGGCGGATAACGCGCCTGCACGATCTGGTCCATCAGCTCCAGGGCCGACAGGACAATGGTGCCGCCACTTTTCGGGTCATGGAAGAAAGCCTGCTCGTCGACCTCTTCGGCACTGTCCGTATGGCGGATGAACACCAACTCCACGGTTTCATACTTGCGCGACAGAAAGAGGTAAAGCAGGGTGAAGAAGCGCTTGGCCAGGTCTTTCTTGCGCTCGTCCATCGAGCCGGAGACATCCATCAGGCAGAACATCACCGCACGCGCCACCGGCGTGGCCTGCTCGACCCGGTGGCGATAGCGCAGATCCATCTCATCCAGGAAGGGCACCTGTGCGGCTCGGCGCTGCGCCGCCTCCCAGGCCTCCAGCAAGATGGCCAGTTCCTTATCGTCGGCCTGTCTGGCCTGCGCCTGCCGCCATGCCTGCTCGGCCTCATCGGCCTCGCTGCGCGCGTTCAGGCCCAGCGCCATGCGGCGCGCCAGCGAAGCCCTCAAACTGCGGGCGATCGACAGTTGGCTGGGGGCACCCGTGGTCGTATAGCCGGCGCGGCGCAAGTGCTTCTGCGACACGTCGCCCAGCTGCGTGCGGGCCAGCTGCGGCAATTCAAGGTCGTCGAAGAACAGTTTGAGGAATTCCTCGCGCGACAGGCTGAAGGTAAAGGCATCGACACTGTCTCCTTCGCCCGGTTGCGCGCCCCCCTCGCCCTGCCCGCCTTGCGGCCGGGCGATGGCATCGCCCTTGACGAACTCGCGGTTGCCAGGATGCACGATCTCCCGGTCTCCGCCTTCGCCGAAACGAAAGCGGGGCTCGGAGATATCACGCGCCGGCAGATTGATCTCGGCGCCCTGGTCCATGTCCGTGATCGAGCGTTCGCGCACGCTTTCCTGCACGGCCTTGCGTATCTGCTCCTTGTAGCGGCGCAGAAAGCGTTCGCGGTTCACGGCGCTTTTGTTGCGCCCGTTCAGGCGGCGATCGATGAACGTGTTCATGACGCCTCTCCTTCAGGATGACTTCCTCACGCGCAGATACCATTCGCACAGCAAACGCACCTGCTTCTCGGTATACCCCTTGCCGACCATGCGATCCACGAAGCTCTGGTGCTTGCGCTTGTCCTCGGCAGACGCCTTGGCATTGAACGAGATGACCGGCAGCAGATCTTCGGTATTGGAGAACATCTTCTTCTCGATCACCTCGCGCAGCTTCTCGTAGCTGGTCCAGTCAGGGTTGCGTCCGCCGCTGTTGGCGCGCGCCCGCAACACGAAATTGACGATCTCGTTGCGGAAGTCCTTGGGGTTGGCGATGCCGGCAGGCTTCTCGATCTTCTCCAGCTCGTCATTGAGCGCTGCCCGATCGAAGCTCTCGCCGGTTTCAGGATCGCGGAACTCCTCGTCCTGGATCCAGCAATCAGCAAAGGTCACGTAGCGGTCGAAGATGTTCTGGCCGTATTCCGAATACGACTCCAGATAGGCCGTCTGGATTTCCTTGCCGATGAACTCGGCATAGCGTGGCGCCAGATAGCCCTTGATGAACTCCAGGTAGCGCCGGCGCTGCTCGTCGGGGAAATCCTCGCGCGCGATACGCTGCTCCAGCACATACATCAGATGCACCGGGTTGGCCGCCACCTCCACCTGGTCATAGTTGAAGACGCTGGCCAGGATCTTGTAGGCAAAGCGGGTGGACACCCCCGTCATACCCTCGTCGGTGCCGGCGTAGTCCTTGTACTCCTGCAGCGACTTGGCCTTGGGGTCCACGTCCTTCAGGGTTTCGCCGTCATACACGCGCAACTTGGAATACAGGCTGGAGTTCTCCGGCTCCTTCAGGCGCGAGAGCACCGAGAACTGCGCCATCATCTCTAGGGTGCCGGGTGCGCAGGGCGCCTGCGCCAGCGAACTGTTACGCAGCAGCTTCTCATAGATGCGCTGCTCTTCGCTGACCTGCAGGCAGTACGGCACCTTGACGATGTAGATGCGGTCCAGGAACGCTTCGTTGTGCTTGTTGTTGCGAAAGGTCTGCCACTCCGACTCGTTGGAGTGGGCCAGGATCACGCCATTGAAGGGAATGGCCGAAAAACCTTCGGTGCCCTTGAAGTTGCCTTCCTGCGTCGCGGTCAGCAAGGGGTGCAGCATCTTGATGGGCGCCTTGAACATCTCCACGAACTCCAGCAGCCCCTGGTTGGCCAGGCACAGCCCGCCGCTGTAGCTGTAGGCGTCCGGATCATCCTGTGAATAACGATCGAGCTTGCGGATATCGACCTTGCCCACCAGTGATGAAATATCCTGGTTGTTCTCGTCGCCCGGCTCGGTCTTGGCGATGGCCACCTGGCGCAGCACCGACGGGTGCACCCGCAGGACGCGAAACTGCGTGACATCGCCATCGAACTCTTTCAGGCGCTTGATCGCCCAGGGCGACATGATGCCGCTCAGGTAGCGCGGCGCGATGCCGTACTCGGCCTGCAAGGTCTCGGCATAGCGATCCGCGGCGAACAGGCCCAGCGGCGACTCGTTGATGGGCGAACCCTTGAGCGCGTAGATCGGATAATCCTGCATCAAGGCCTTCAGGCGCTCGGCGATGGATGATTTCCCCCCGCCCACCGGCCCCAGCAGATACAGGATCTGTTTGCGCTCTTCCAGCCCCTGCGCGGCGTGCTTGAAGAAAGCGACGATCTGCTCGATCACTTCCTCCATGCCGTAGAACTCTTTGAACGCGGGGTAACGCCGGATCGTGCGGTTGGAGAACAGGCGCGACAGGCGCGGATCGTTGCGGGTGTCGATGAGTTCCGGCTCGCCGATGGCAGCGAGCATGCGCTCGGCCGGACTGGCGTAGATCATCGGATCCTGGCGGGCCAGTGACAGATACTCTTGCAGCGAGAGTTCGGTGTCCTGGTCGCGGGCGTACTGGGACTTGAAGCTATCGAGGATGCTATGCACGGCAAACCCTCCTACTTGGCCAGACGTGAAATGGATCCGCGGCGCGGACCCAAAACTCAGGGGGTCCAGATCATTGTGTGCCTGTCATTCCTGCCTCGCCAGTCCTAATTGCACCGCCGGGGCCACCCCACTATGTAGTCGTCGCGCTTTCACCACACACAATAGACAGGGTACCGTGCTGCGTGGCGGATGGATTGCGGAGTTTCCCCTACATGCTTTTCGATACCGTACGAAACCGCTCTGCGCGTGCCTCTGCCCATCGCAAGCAATGGCCGGTGACGCCGGCGTCGGTCTCAGGTTGCGCGGTGGGCCTGCAAATACTGGCTTGGCGGCATGCCGAGTACGCGCCGGAACACCGATGAAAAGGCGCTCGGGCTGGCATATCCCAGATCCAGCGCGATGCGCGTGACGGCCTGGCCGGCACTCAAGCGCTCGATGGCCGCCAGCAGGCAAACCTGCTGCCGCCATTGTGCAAAGCTCACCCCCGTCTGCGCACGGAACTGCCGCGTGAAGGTGCGCCGGCTCATACCCGCCTCGCCCGCCATGCGATCGAGGCCGAACGCCAGCGACGGCGCATCGAACAGTTGCCGGCACGCTGCAGCCAGGCGCGGCTCTGCCGGCAGCGGCGCGTGCAACGACAGGCGCGGCATCACCGCGATCTCCGCCAGCAGCAGGCTCATCAACTTTCCTGCACGTCCGTCTATCTCGTACATGGCAGGCAGATCGATGGCCTCCTCCAGAAGATGTCGCAGCAGCGGCGACACGCCATGCACGCCGCAATCGGCCGGCAGCTGCTGCGCCTGCGCCGCTTGAGGCGACACGAAGACGTTGAGCATGGTCACGTGGCCCCGCATCGTCATCTCATGGGAGATGCCGGCCGGCACCCAGCAGGCGCGCTGCGGCGGCACCAGCCACCGGCCTTGCGGCGTGGCCACGCTGATCGTGCCCCGCGCAGCGAAGGCGAACTGCCCGCGCCGATGCTGATGAACCGGAAACGAAGAGCCGGCGGCGTACTCATTGGCAGTCACGACCACGCCGCGCGGAATATCTTCGAAAGGATCGACCAGGGTATTGCGCATGGCCCAAATTCTATAGCGATTGACCTGATTCCGAAGGCGGGCCTCGCCGGGCCGACTTACGATCCGCCCCATCGGCCTGCGCCGAGCCTTCACAAGACGCTTTCTCCTTCACTCCGCAATCATGATCTCCCACTCCTTTCATTGCGTGGGCAACGGCCCCCACCCCGTACTGGTCCTCCATGGCTGGTTCGGCGACGCTCATGCCTTCGCGCCCATCGAACCCTGGCTGGACGGCAATGCCTTCCGCTATGTCTTCATGAACTACCGGGGTTATGGCGACAACATGCACATACCCGGGGCCTATACCATCGACGAAATCGCCGGCGATGCCCTGGCGCTGGCGGACACGCTCGAGCTCGATGGCTTCAGCCTGATCGGCCATTCGATGGGTGGCATGGCAATCGAGCGCATTGCCACCCTGGCGCCGGATCGCGTGCGTGCGCTGGTGGCCGTGGCGCCGGTACCTTGCGGCGGTATCCGATACGATGCGGCGACCCGGCAGCTCCTCGAAGCCGCCGCCCGCGAGCCGGCACATCGCAAGGCCATCATCGATCGCAGCACCGGCATGCGCCTGCCCGACGCCTGGATCGCATGGAAGGCGGCCTACTCAGTCGCCCATGCCTGCCCCGACGCTTTTGGCGCCTACCTGCGCGCCTGGGCCGACACCGATTTCAGCGACGCGATTTCCGGCCCCCACCCGGTGAAGGTGCTGGTGGGCGAACACGACCCCACCTTCAATGCGGCCCTGATGACGCGCACCTACCTGCGCCGCTATCCCCGAGCCTCGCTCGAGATTCTGCGCAACGCCGGTCACTATCCCATGAATGAAACGCCCCTCGCGTTGGTCAGCGCGATCGAATCCTTCCTGGCCAGCGAGTCGGACTGAGCGCAGCCTGGCGGAGAAAAGCAAGACGGCGGCCCGCGGGCCGCCGTCTTGCTGGCACGGAGGCGGTACGCGGCTCAGCCGGCCATGCCCGGCATCACGCCAGCGCGCAGCATACGCTCGACGTAACGCGCAATCATGTCGATCTCCAGGTTCACCTGATCGCCGGCCTGCAGTTGGCCCAGCGTGGTGACAGCCTGCGTATGCGGGATGACATTGATGCTGACATCGCAGCCTTCGGCCGTGTCATCGACGCGATTGACCGTCAGGCTCACGCCGTTGACGGTGATCGAACCCTTGTACGCCAGAAAACGCGCCAGCGCCTGCGGCACCGCGATCACCAGTTCCCGTGATTCGCCCACCGGCGCAAAGCGGCGTACCGTGCCGAGTCCATCGACATGACCCGATACCAGGTGGCCGCCCAGCTTGTCACCCAGGCCGAGCGATTTCTCCAGGTTGACCGGCGCGCCCTCGCGATCCAGGCCGACGGTCAGGCGCAGGCTCTCGCGCGAAACATCGACCTCGAAGCCGCGCGGCGACAGGGCCACCACCGTCATGCAGGCGCCCTGCACGGCAATCGAATCGCCGATGGCGACATCGCCCATGTCCAGATCGCCGGCATCGATATCCAGCTTCACGCCTGCCGTCTCGCCGCTCAGGGGCTGCACCTTGCCGATGCGGCCCACGGCCGCCACCAAACCCGTAAACATACTTTTCTCCTAAAGGGACGGCCGCGCCAAGGCCTGGCGGGTACTGTCCAGCAGCGCCTGCCAGCGCACCGGATCCCGGGCCAGCAAACGCACATCCCCGCCTACCGGCACCATGTCGGTAAACGCAAAGCGCCGCACCCCATCCAGGCTGTGCAGCGCGGGCAGACTCAACATTCCAGCGGCATCGCCCAGCAGCACGGGCGCCAGGTAGACCAGCAGCGCATCGATGCAACCGGCCTCGAACAAGGCGCCCGACAGCCCCGCCCCCGCCTCGACGTGGACCTCATTGCAATCCTGCGCGGCCAGCCAGCGCATCATCGCCGCCAGGTCGACACGCTGTCCACTGGCATCGGGCAGACAGATCACCTCGGCCTGGCGCGCCGCCAGACGCGCCGTCTTGTCGGCATCCGCTGTCGCCGTGAACACCCAGGTCGGCCCATCCTCGAACAGCCGCGCCTGCGGTGACACGCGCAGCTGCGCATCGACCAACGCCTTGCGCGGCTGGCGCGGCGTGGCCACCTCGCGCACGTTCAACCTCGGGTCATCGTGCAGCACGGTGCCGATGCCGGTCAGCACCACATCGGCACGCGCTCGCCAGGCATGACCGTCGGCCCGCGCCTGGGGACCGGTAATCCACTGCGAAACGCCATTGTGCAGGGCGCTGCGGCCGTCGAGCGAGGCCGCCAGCTTGAGCCAGGCCCAGGGCGTGCCACGGCTCATGCGGGCCACGAAACCGGCATTCAGCGCCAGGGCGTCTTCCTCGCATACGCCTTGCGTGACGGCGATACCCGCGGCGCGCAGACGCGCACACCCCTTGCCGGACACGCTCGGGTTGGGATCGCCCAACGCGATCACCACGCGTGCCGGGGCCGCGGCCACCAGCGCGTCGGCGCAAGGCGGGGTGCGGCCGAAATGGCTGCAGGGCTCCAGGGTGACATAAACGGTGGCGCCAGCCAGCCCATGCCCGGCAGCCTGCGCGGCACGCAGCGCCATGACCTCGGCATGCGGACCGCCCGGCGGCTGGGTGGCGCCTTCGCCCAGCACCTGGCCATCGCGCACGATCACGCAGCCGACCCGGGGGTTGGGCGAAGTGGTGTGGATCACGCCTTGTGCCAGGGCCAGCGCGCGGCGCATCCACTCGACATCTTGGAAACTTGCTTCGGACATGCCGGGAATTGTATCCGCAGCGCCCCCGGCCTTCGGGATCAGTCCTTGCGCAGCTTGGCGCTGGCAGGACGGCGCGGCCCCTGCATCTCGCGGATCGCCTCGACGAACTCGCCGATGTCCTCGAAACTTTTGTAGACGGAGGCAAAACGGACGTAGGCCACTTTATCCAGACGGCGCAGTTCATTCATGACCAGTTCGCCGATCTGCTCGCTCGGCACCTCGCGCAGGCCGCTGCCCAGCAGCGTTTCTTCGATGCGTGCCACCGCGCCATCGACCTCCTCGGTGCTCACCGGGCGCTTGCGCAATGCCAGCGTCAGGCTGCCACGCAGCTTGCCGGTGTCGTACTCGCTGCGGCTGCCGTCACGCTTGACCACCGTGGGCATCGTCAGTTCGACGCGCTCGTAGGTGGTGAAGCGCTTGTCACAGGCCAGGCAGCGCCTGCGGCGGCGTATGGTGTCACCCTCTTCGGAGACCCGGCTGTCGACCACCTGGGTGTCCGCATTGGCGCAAAATGGGCACTTCATGTCTATCCCCTGTGCCTGTTCATCGCCCCATTGTAATGACAGCGCCGATTCCGGCACGCCTGCCATCAGCCAGTGTTGCGGGCAGCGCACATAAAAACAGGGCGGGCCCCGCAGGACCCGCCCTGAGACAGCCGTCAGCCGCTTACTTGGCGCTGTAGACGGGCAGACGCGAGGTCAGCTCGTTCACCTTGGCGCGCACGGCGGCGATGTTGGCTTCGTCGCGCGGATTTTCCAGCACGTCGGCGATCAGGTTGGCGGTCAGCTCGGCCTCGGCTTCCTTGAAGCCGCGCGTCGTCATGGCCGGGGTACCCAGGCGGATGCCGCTGGTCACGAAGGGCTTTTCCGGGTCATTCGGAATGGCGTTCTTGTTGACCGTGATGTGGGCCTGGCCCAACACGGCCTCGGCTTCCTTGCCGGTGATGCCCTTGGCGCGCAGGTCGACCAGCATGACGTGGCTCTCGGTACGGCCGGACACGATGCGCAGGCCGCGCTTGACCAGCGTATCAGCCATCACCTTGGCGTTCTTGACGACCTGGGCCGCGTATTCCTTGAATTCCGGCTCCAGGGCTTCCTTGAAGGCCACGGCCTTGGCGGCGATGACATGCTCCAGGGGACCGCCCTGGATGCCCGGGAAGATGGCCGAATTGACGGCCTTCTCGAACTCGGCCTTCATCATGATCACGCCGCCGCGCGGACCGCGCAGCGACTTGTGCGTGGTCGAGGTGACGAAGTCGGCATGCGGCACCGGGTTGGGATACTGACCGCCCGCCACCAGACCGGCGTAGTGGGCGATGTCGACCATGAACAGTGCGCCGTTGTCATGCGCGATACGGGCCATGCGCTCGAAATCGATGTGCAGGGCATAGGCCGAGGCACCAGCGACGATCAGCTTGGGCTTGTGTTCCTTCGCCAGGGCTTCGACCTGTTCGTAGTCCAGGACTTCGTTGCCATCCAGGCCATAGGGAATGAAGTTGTACAGCTTGCCGGACGCGTTGACCGATGCGCCGTGCGTCAGGTGCCCCCCTTCGGCCAGGCTCATGCCCAGCACGGTGTCGCCCGGCTTCAGGACGGCCATGTAGACGCCCTGGTTGGCTTGCGAGCCGGAGTTGGGTTGCACGTTGGCGGCCTCGGCGCCGAACACGGCCTTCAGGCGGTCGATCGCGAGCTGCTCGATGATGTCGACGTATTCGCAACCGCCGTAGTAACGCTTGCCGGGATAGCCCTCAGCGTACTTGTTGGTCAACTGCGTGCCTTGCGCCTGCATGACGGCGGGGCTGGCGTAGTTTTCGGAAGCGATCAGCTCGATGTGCTGTTCTTGACGAACGTCTTCTTGCTGAATGGCGGCCCAAAGGTCGGGATCCACCTTGTCGAGGGTGAGCTTGCGGTCGAACATGAGGGAAGGTTCCTGAGACGGAAGAAGCAAAAGGAATGCTGCTAGTGTACCCTGAGCCGCCCCTTTCCCCCGGGCAGACCGTCCGGGATCGGCCACAGAATTTGCGCTTTCTGTTGGCAAAAACCGCCAACCGGGTCTCATCAGGAAAATGGCTCATGTGAGCCATGAGCCCGCCTCATGCGGCGGGCTCATCCGGCAGCCCCCTTGCGGGGCCGCCGGGGGGCATCACGACACGGACGTGGCGCCGATCTGGCGCGGCGCAAGCGCCGGATTGAGGGTGTAGATCCCGGTCACGCTGCTCTGGGCCAGCACATGGCCCTGCATGGCGCGCAGCACGTCGGCGCCCGTGAACCTGCCGTGCACGTCCAGCTTGGCCACGTCCAGCGCATACAACGTGAACACGTAGCGGTGCACCAGCGCATCGTTCCAGGGCGGGCAGGGGCCGTCATAGCCGAAGTAGTCGCCGCTCATGTCGCGGTCGGCGGCAAACCAGCCGGTGAAATCGTTCAGGCCCTGGCGCTCGTCGTTGGGTGCCAGGGGCCCGCCCTTGCCGCGCGGGGTGATGCCGCTGGAATAGGCGCCCTCGTCGATCTCGCGACGCTCGGCAGCGATGTCGACCAGCACCCAGTGGAAGAAATCCACGCGGGGCAGCGCAGCCGGCACCTCGCGGCCATCCTGGTTGACGTCGTCAGGCTGGGAAGGGACGTCAGGGTCATGGCAGAGCAGCGCAAAGGAGCGTGCTCCCTCCGGCACGTCACCCCAGGAAAACTGAGGGTTGAAATTGTCCGCCAGCGCGACGCGCGACTGCGGGTCGATCCGGCCGAAAGCGTAGCGCTCGGGAATCATCTCACCGTCTGCAAAGGACAAGCTCGCAAGTTTCATGGTCGTTCTCCTCAGGGAAAGCTACGGCGCGCCACCGCGCCGTACCGTCATGCCGTCAAGTTAACACGCGCGAACTTGCGCTTGCCCACTTGCAAAATGTAAGAACCAGCCGCCAACTGCAACGAACGGTCCTCGATCTTGCTGCCATCCACCTTCACGCCGCCCTGCTCGACGGCGCGCTGCGCTTCCGAGGCCGAAGCGCACAGCCCGGCCTCGCGCAGCACGCGCAACAGGCCCAGCGGCGCACCAGCCAGCTGCACCTCGGGGATGTCGTCGGGCATCGCCCCATCCCGGAATCGCGCCTCGAAGTTGGCCAGCGCCTGTTCGGCGTCGGCCTTGCTGTGGAAACGCGTGATGATTTCCTGCGCCAGCATGACCTTGGCGTCACGCGGATTGCGCCCGGCCTCGACCTCGGCCTTGAGCGCCTCGATGTCTTCCAGCGAGCGGAAGGACAGCAGCTCGAAGTAGCGCCACATCAGCGTGTCGGAGATCGACATCAGCTTGCCGAACATCGAATCCGGCGTCTCGGAGATGCCGATGTAGTTGCCCTTGGACTTGGACATTTTCTCGACACCGTCGGTGCCCACCAGCAGCGGCATGGTCAGGATGCACTGCGGCTCCTGGCCATATTCCTTCTGCAGCTCGCGCCCGACCAGCAGATTGAACTTCTGGTCGGTGCCGCCCAGTTCGAGATCGGACTTCAGGCAGACCGAGTCATAGCCCTGCATCAGCGGGTACAGGAACTCGTGCACGGCGATCGACACGCCGGCCTTGAAACGCTTGGTGAAGTCTTCGCGCTCCATCATGCGCGCCACGGTGTAGCGCGAAGCCAGCTGGATCATGCCGCGCGCGCCGAGCTGGTCACACCACTCGGAGTTGTAGCGGATTTCCGTGCGGGCCGGATCAAGCACCAGGCTGGCCTGCGCATAGTAGGTCTGCGCATTGTGCTCGATCTGTTCGCGGGTCAGCGGCGGGCGGGTGGAATTGCGTCCGCTGGGATCGCCGATGGTCGAGGTGAAGTCGCCGATCAGGAAGATCACGTTGTGCCCCAGGTCCTGCAGCTGGCGCATCTTGTTGAGCACGACCGTGTGGCCCAGGTGGATGTCCGGGGCGGTCGGGTCCAGGCCGAGCTTGATGCGCAGGGGCACGCCGGTGGCGCGGCTGCGCGCCAGCTTACGGGCGAACTCGGCCTCCACCAGCAGCTCATCGCAGCCGCGCCGGGCGATGCGCAAATCTGCTTCGACTTCAGGGGTAATAGGAAATTCGGCTTGCGACATGTGAGATAGGACCCGAAAGACGGGAATTCAACGGAAAAAGGTGTAAAAACTGTAGAATTCGGTCGAAAATTCTAGCTGATTCAGCTAGGATACTCCCCTAATCATACGCAACCGTCATAATCGTGCCGGTTGTTGTCC
>JAEWJD010000346.1 GCA_023386765.1 Pseudomonadota bacterium
CCCCTGCATTGCCTTGGACGGGATGGTCATGTTGCCCGAGGCGGGCATCAGCAGCGTGTAGCCATCCGCCTCGGCGCCAAGCACCTGATTGAGCGCGGGCACGCCATGACCGCCACCGGCATTGACCACCACCACCGGCTGGCCCAGCTTCTCGCTGAGCACCTGCGCGAATTCGCGTCCCACGATATCGGCCGGGCCGCCGGCGGCAAACGGCCCCACCATGCGGATCGGGCGTTCGGGATAGTCGGCCAGTGCTTGCGTGGCCGGTGCCAGCCCCATGGCCAGGGCCAGCACGGCCCAGGATTGCTTGAATGACATTGTCTTCCTCCAGGTTGAATTCGGATGTGGCGCTCAGCGGCCCTGCGCCATCTCTATCGGGTTGCGGGCCAGGGCTTCATCCAGCCAGGCAGGCCGCAACTCGCCCCTTGCGATCGCCGCCATGCGTTGGGTCTCGGCTTGGCCTTTGGCCAGGGCGGCCGCCACCAGGGCCTCGCCGCGCGCCGACTCGAAGGCCACCACGCCATCGTCGTCGGCAAAGATCCAATCGCCCGAGCGGATCGTCACGCCTGCGCAGCGGATCGCCTGGCCCACGCTGCCCCCGCCCTGTTTGTGCGGACCAGCCGGCGAGATCGCGCGGGCGAACACGGGCAGCGCAGCGGCACGCAACTCCTGGGCATCGCGCATGGCGCCGTCGATCACGACCCCTGCCAGGCCGCAAGCGGCCGCCTGGGCGCACATGATCCCGCCCATCACGGCGCGTTCGGTATGTCCTTGCGCATCGATCACCAACACCTCGCCGGGGCGGGCGATGGCCAGCGCGGCATGGATCGCCAGGTTGTCGCCCGCCGGCACGGCCACCGTCAGGGCCCGCCCGCGCAGCACCCAGCCCGGGCGCAGCGGTTTGATCGCGGCGTGCAATACCGAGGCGCCCACGTCGGCCAGCAAGGTACTGCTCAGGCCCGGGCTATGAATATCGCTCATCGTCTACTCCACCAGGCTCGTCACGGCCGACGGGAAAATGCGCTGATAGGCCTCGCCATAACGCGTACCAGCCTGCTTGCCGCGCCGCCCGGCCTGTGCGCCGCGCTGCAGCGCGACCCGCTCGTAATAGGCCCACAGATTGGATTGGGTCGGCATGGCCTGCATGGCCTGCCACTTCACCGGCCACACCTCCGTGATGTCCAGCAACAGGTCCGGCTTGAACTGGCACAGCTCGGGTTGATGCGGCTCGAAACACAGCACCTGCGGCGGCGTGACGTAATCGGCCCCATGCCCCGGCGCGATGGCCTGCATGCGCGCACGCAGCACCATTTCATAGCTGCGGCAATGGTCCAGATTGGACGGATCGTGCTCGGGGTGGGTCAACACCACCGAAGCGCGTGTCTCGCGCAGCTTGCGGCTGATGCGGCGGACCGACTCGGCCGACTCCGGCATGGGGTAATCGCCCAGGTCATGGAAATCCAGCGACGCCACGCCCAGTAGTTCGGCGGCGGCCTCGGCCTCGGCGCGCCGCAATGCCTTGACCGCTTCGCGCTCGATGTCGCCCTGCCAGGCGGCATTGGATTCCCCGTTCTCGCCAAAGCTCAGGCACAAGAGGTGCACGTCCACCCCCCGTCGTGCGTGCAGGGCCATGGCCCCGCCGCAACGCCACACAAAATCGCCCACATGGGCCGTCACCACCAACAGGGAAGCCGCCATCGTTGTCTCCAGAAAAAGCAGCCTGCATTCTATTTCTGTGAAACGACGTTGTACTCTGTACAATGAAAACCTTTCCCATCCTCCCTGGAGTCCATCTTGAGTAATGACGGAGTGATCGCCGTCGAGCGCGCCCTGAGCGTGCTGAACTGCTTCAAGCCCGGCAGCGAACACCTCTCGCTGGCCGACTTCGCCGCGCGCCTGCCGCTGCACAAGACCACCATCTTCCGCCTGCTCAACTCCCTGGTGCGCTGCGGCTATGTCGTGCGCGAAGCCAACGGCCATTACGGCCTGGGCCCACGCGTGCTGTATCTGGGGCGCGTCTACGAGCGAGGGTTCGACCTGTCGGCCCTGGTCATGCCGGTGCTCGACAGTCTCTCGGCCGAGACGGGCGAAAGTGCCGCCTACTACGTGGAAGGCGGCGAGCCAGGCAGCCGTCTGTGCCTGTTCCGCCAGCAACCGCACGAGGGCCTGCATACCCAGGTGCTGGCCGGCAGCGTCATGCCGGCGGACTCGTCCTCCACCGGGCGCGTGTTCGCCATCTGGACGCAGGGCGCGCCACGCGGCAACGAGAGCTTGCCCCTTGCCTCGCGCGGCGTACGCGATCCCTACACCTCTTCCTGGTCCACGCCGGTCATTGGCAACGACGACCGCTTCGTCGGCGCGCTTACCATCGCCGGCCCCTCGGTGCGCCTGGACACCGTCGACGCCCGGCATTTCCGCCGTCTGCTGCTGACCCGCGCCGACGAGCTGTCCCATCGTCTGGGTGCCTCGCCCGAAATGCGCGACGCCCTGTATCACGCCGACAGCGAAAGCGCGTCCTGAATCCCTCCGCACGGCGTGCAAGGCGCCGCACGGATGAATTCAAAAAACTGACAGGTTTCTGAACGGAAAGCCCGAAAAAGGGGTTTTCCGACCCCTGCTCTGACGAGATCCTGAACGACCTAAAAACGCTGTCGTATCGGCGCACTAGGGACTTACGCGAAGATATTCAGGTTCCCGAAAACATGAAAGCAGGCTGACAGCGCCGCTGCTTAGCATCGCCTCCAGCATCTCCGGTGCACCACACCGAGCGAGATGCACCACAACAGGAAAGGGGAGGCCCTTCATCATGTTTTGCAGCCGTCATTTCAATATTCCCGGCAGGAGCGCCGAGTCATGAACATGCACAACCGGCATTTCGTCCGCGGCCTGTTCATCATGCTCATTGCACTGGTGTTCGGCGGTGCCGCGTTCCGCTATCCCATCGGAAAACTCAGCCACTCAGGCCCTGGCCTGTTCCCCTTGATGATCAGCGGCGTGCTGCTCGTGATCGGCCTGATCACCGTGATCCGCGCACGCTTCACCGCCCCCGAACCGCTGAACTACAGCTTCCGCAACATCATCATCATCATGGTGAGCCTGTGCGGCTTCGTGCTGGTGTCCGAACTCACCAACATGCTGCTGGGCATCTGCTTCATGGTCTTTGTTTCAACGCTGGCTGGCACGTCCTATTCGGTCATCCGCAACGTGAAGATCTCGGCAGGCTTATGCGCCGTGGCCTTCGGATTCAAATCCCTTCTCGGCCTGAGCCTGCCTCTCCTATGATTGAAGTTCTCAACAATCTCGCCTTCGGGTTCGAGCACGCACTGACCTGGCAAAACCTGATGTATTGCGCCATCGGGTGCACGGTCGGCACACTCATCGGCCTGCTGCCGGGCCTGGGTCCGCTGTCGACCATCAGCCTGCTGTTGCCGCTGACCTACTCCATCCCCACCGGCGGCGCCCTGATCATGCTGGCCGGCATCTACTACGGCGCCCAATACGGAGACAGTGTCAGCGCCATCACAATGAAGATTCCACACGCCAGCAGTATCGTGGCGTGCATAGATGGCTACGCCCTGAACCTCAAGGGGAAAACCGGCCTGGCGCTATTCACGGCGGGGGTCTCCAGCTTCATCGGCGGCACGGTCGCCATCGTCGTGCTGTCCACCATGGCGCCGGCGCTGGGCGAGGTGGGTCTGCTGTTCGGGCCATCCGACTATTGCGCGCTGATGTTGCTGGGCTTCTTCTGCGTGAGCTTCGTGAGCAGCGGCAATCTGCTCAACGGTCTGGCCATGGCCATGATCGGCGTGTTGCTCGGCGTGGTCGGCACGGACGTCAACAGTGGCATGCCGCGCTATACGCTGGACCTGGTGTTCCTGCAGGACGGCATCGGCCTGATCAGCATCGCGCTGGGCTGCTTCGGTATCGCGGAAATCGTCAAGAATCTCGACAACCGCAACACCCTCACCCCCTTCAACGGCAAGATCAAGCTGATCCCGACCTGGCCCGAATTCAAGCGCATCATCCCCAGCGCCCTGCGCGGCAGCGTGGTGGGTTCGGTGCTGGGCATCCTGCCTGGCGGTGGCCCGACCATTGCCCAGTTTGCAGCCTATGCAGCGGACAAGCGCTTCAGCAAATACCGCCATGAAATCGGCACGGGCGCCATCGAAGGTGTGGCCGGCCAGGCCGCCGCCGACGAGGCCGCCGCGCGCACCAGCTTCATCCCGCTCATGGCCATCGGCATTCCCGAGAACGCGGTCATGGCGCTGATGTTGGCCGCCTTCATCGTCAAGGGCATCCAGCCCGGCCCCAACATGATCGCCACCCACCCGGACCTGTTCTGGGGGCTGGTGGCCAGCATGTGGGTCGGCAACTGCTTCCTGCTGATCCTGAACGTGCCTCTGGTGCGCTACTGGCTGTCGGTGTTCAAGATCCCGTACACGGTGCTGTTCCCGTCCATTCTGTTCTTCTGCTGCATCGGTACCTTCAGCATCAACAACAGCCTGGACGACATCTACATCACTGCCGTGTTCGGTCTGATCGGCTACCTGTTCATGCGCCTGGGCATGGAGGCCGCGCCGCTGATGCTGGGATTCATCCTGGGGCCGATGCTGGAAGAAAATTTCCGGCGCGCCATGCTCTTGAGCCGGGGAGATTTCAGCACCTTCGTCACGCGCCCGATCAGCGCCACCCTGTTGGGGGCCATCGCCCTGATCATCTGCTGGCAACTCTACGGCTTCCTGCGGCAACGCAAGAAGAACGAAGCGCTACCTCAGGAGAACGCCCCCAGCCACTGACACCGCGCGTCAGGCCGGCGCCGTCCAGCGTGCTGGCCAGCGCCCATCCTGCATCATCGTGCAGGCCAGTTCGCGTAACTGCGCCTTGACCGCCTCGATGGCCGGCTCGCCCTCGCCGCCTCGACGCTGCGCCAGGCAGATGCTGCGGGTGAAAGGCAACGCCAGCCGGCGGGCAATCAGCTCGCCGGCTGCCAGCCCCTCGGCCACGGCACAAGGCGCCAGCAGGCTGAACCAGGCGCCGGTCTTGATGAGACGGATGAGCGGCTGCCCGCCATCGATATCCAGGCGCCCCACCAGGCTGACCCCGTGGCGCGCAAAATGCGCCTGCAAGGCGCGGCGGATGCCATGCTTGGGCGACGGCAAGGCCAGCGGATGGCGCGCCACGGCCTTCAGCGACAGCGCCGCACCCGTCTTGAGCCGGCCGGCCTGGCCGACAAGGTGCAGATCTTCCTGGGCCAGCGGCTGGCTGCTGACCTGCAGGCTGGAAGTCTGGTCGAACACCAGCGCCATATCCAGCTCGCCACTGTTGACCCACCCCCACAGATACCCCGAGAAACTGTCCACCACCCGCAGGCGTATGCGCGGATAACGTTGCGACAAGCGCTCGATCAACGGCAGGGCGAACACCGCCGCCGATGACGACGGCAACCCGACCGAGACCTCGCCCTCCGGCTCCCCGCGCGCCCCGCCAATGGCCTCGGCCGTGCTGCGTGCCAGACCCACGATGTCATAGGCGCGTGCCAGCAGCGCACGGCCGCTAGGTGTGAGCGTCACGCCACGCAACCCACGCTCAAGCAGGCGGGCTTCCAGCAAGGACTCCAGTTTGTTGATCGCCACCGTCACGGCGGGCTGGGCCAGGTGCAAGCGCCGGGCCGCGGCCGAAATGCTGCCTTCCTCGCACACGGCGATGAACACCAACAGACGGGGAATATCGAGTTTTCGGGCGGCGTCAGCCATAAATTTTCACTATGCCGGGATAGAAAGACAATATTCTATGTTTAGGTGGCTGGCGGGCCATACTGCGCCCCGTTGTTCTCTCTGCCCGCCACCATGCCTCTCTCCGACACCCTGCACCTGCGCGCCATCCGCGGCTTTCATGTGGGCGGCAGCCTGCAGGCGCTGCACGGCCAGGCCGTCCGCACCCTGCAGACCGTCCCCGGCCTGCCCGCACGCGCCTCCGACCCCAACGGCCATTGCGCCAGCGGCCAGCTGTACGTGCAGCATTTCCAGCAGGCGCAGCCGGGCTACCCGTGGCCGCTCTACCTGTGGCACGGCGGCGGCATGACGGGCTGCACCTGGGAGCAGACGCCCGACGGCCGCCCCGGCTGGCACGACTACTTCATGCGCCAGGGCTACGACACGCTGGTAAGCGATGCGGTCGAGCGCGGGCGCGCTTCCTGGCCGCCGCAGGCGCTGGCCGAGGCCGGCCCGCCCGAGGCCCGCACCCTGGAACAGACCTGGGACCTCTTTCGTCTGGGGCAATGCCAGCCGGACGGCCAGTGGCGCGCCCATGCCGGGCTGCAGTTTCCCTGCGAGGCCCTGCCCCAGTTGCTCAAGCAGTTCGTGCCGCGCTGGACCGCGCACCGCGAACAGGCGATCGCCGCCTATATCGCATTGCTGGAACAGACCGGTCCCGGCATCGTCATCGCCCACAGCGAAGGCGGCCGGCTCGCGCAGACCGTCGCCCAGGCGCGCCCCGACCTGATCCGCGCCCTGGTCCTGGTCGAGCCGGCCGGCGGCCTGGCACCGGCCCCGGAGCAGGCGGCCGCCCTGCGCACCGTCCCGATCTGCGTGGTCTGGGGCGACTTCTTCGAAACCAGCCCCTTGTGGCGCCGCTACCGCCAGGCCTGCGAACACTGGCTACAGGCGCTGCGCCAGGCCGGCGTGCGCGCCGACACCCTGGATCTGCCCGCGCAGGGAGTGAGCGGCAACTCGCATCTCCCCATGATGGACCGCAACAACCTGCAGGTCGCCGATCTCGTGCAGGCCTGGATACGACAGGCCACCGCCTAGCCCCCCTCTTCTTACCCAATCGATCACGGAGACAACCATGACCCGACACCGACTGCTGCGCCGCCTGACCCTGGCCGGGCTGGCCCTGGCCAGCTGCCTGAGCCTGCCCGCCCTGGCCGCCGACGACTATCCGCAGCGTCCCATCCGACTCATCATTCCTTATCCGCCCGGCGGCTCGCTCGACCCCATCGGCCGCGTACTGGCCGAAGAACTGTCGCAACGCGTCAAGCAGCCCGTGGTGGTCGAGAACGTGGCCGGCGCCAATGGCATGGTCGGTTCGACCCGCGTGGTGAAATCCCCGGCCGACGGTTACACACTGCTGCTGGGCATCACCTCCAACGTGGCGCTGGTACCGCTGGTCACGCCCAACAGTCCCTATCAGGCCAGCGACCTGGACGCCATCGGCATGGTCGGCACCAGCGGGCTGGTGCTGGTGGGCAAGCCCGATCTGCCCGTGGACTCCCTGCAGGCACTGCTGACCGAGGCGCGGGCCCGGCCAGGCGGTTTTTCCTATGGCGTGCCCGGCAGCGGTTCGCTCTACCACCTCGTCATGGAAGCCATCAAGGCCGACACCGGCACGGATATCGTCGCCGTGCCCTACCGGGGGGCCGGCCAGGCCAGCGTGGACATCATGGGCGGCCAGATCGACCTGGCACTGCTGGGCCTGCCGGCCATGCTGCCGCATATCGCCTCGGGCAAGATGAAGGCGCTGGCAGTGATGAGCCGCGAGCGCGACATCGGCAACACGGACATCCCTGCTGCCGCCGAAACCCCCGAGTTGAAGTCGGTGGACTACACCATCTGGACCGGCCTGTTTGCCCCCAAGGGGCTGCCTGTCCCGGTTCGCGAGCGCCTGCATGGCGAGCTGCAGGCCGTCCTGGCCTCGCCGGAGGTGGCCCAGGCCTATGCCAAGATGGGCGTGCAGGTGGCGCCCCCCCAAAGCAGCGAAGCCTTTGCCACGTTCGTGGCCCAGGACAGCGAAAAGCTGCGCCACGACGTCCAGCGCACCCAGCTGAAGATCGACTGAGCCGCACCTCGCCCGGCCGTCTGCGGCCCGGCGCCTCTTGCCAGCACGCAGGCTTTGTGCATTGTTGCATCGGGATTACGGGTTAATACTAGGAATTTCGTGGCTTGCGCGCTACAATGCACGGCAAGTTCCACAGAACTGGCCGGGCTCATGAAAAGATCGTCTACGCGATCCCCCTTATCCAGTTCTCGCGGGTGGTCTCAGTCGCGCCGCCCGACGCTTCTTCCGGCAAGATCCGATCCTGCCGCGACCAAGCCGCGCTTGACCGCGCACACTGCCCTCGCGGCGTGAGTACCCGCCTTAACCAGGCCCTGCAAGGGCCGGCCCGTACCCCCAGCCTGCCGCGGCGTTTTCTGACGCCGCGCCACGCGAAGCGATGCGTTGGGCATCCGGCGCATGCCCAAGCATGCACAATGACAAGAGGAGTTGATTAATGGCTAAAGAAGAACTCATCGAGCTGCAAGGCGTCGTGGACGAGGTGCTGCCCGATAGCCGCTATCGCGTCACCCTGGACAACGGCGTTGAAGTCGGCGCCTATGCTTCGGGTCGTATGCGCAAGCACCGTATCCGTATTCTGGCCGGTGACCGCGTCACGCTGGAAATGTCGCCCTACGACCTGACGAAGGGCCGCATCAATTTCCGCCACAAGGACGAGCGTCCCTCGGGTGCCCCGCGCCCCCCGTTCCGTCGCTAAGCGTCATGCGCCGCCGGCGCGAAAGCGCCGGAACTGGGCCCCTTACCGGCCTGTCCTGGGCCGATAGCCGCCTCCCCTTCCGTGGGAAAATCGCGGCATGAGTCCTATTGATCCCACCCCCATGGAACGTCTGCGGCAAGCCGCTGACCGGCTCATGCGTGTGCGCCGCGCCCATGAGCAAAGCGAACTCGGGCTGGCCCAGCTGCAGCAATCGCGCGAGCGCTTCATCAACAGCTTGCGCAACACCGGGCTGAGTTATGCCCAGGCCAAACTCAAATTCGACAATTGCCTGGAAGAGCAGCGCCGCCTGCAACAACGCATTGCACATGAGTTGGACTACGCCGAGCGCTTCTACGCGCACCAGGCGCTGAGCCTGCCGGCCTGAACGGCCGGCGCGTCAGCGCCGCAGGAAAATGGCCGGATCCACCCGGGCATCGTTGAGGCTGACGTTCCAGTGCAGGTGCGGCCCCGTGGCCCGCCCGGTCGCACCGACCTTGGCGACTGCCGCGCCGCGTGCGACCTCGTCGCCCTCTTTGACGTCAATGGCCGACAGGTGCGCAAACATGCTGATCAACCCCTGTCCGTGGTCGATGAACAGCGTCTTGCCGTTGAAGAAATAATCCCCCACCAGCACCACCCTGCCGGCCGCCGGTGCCTTGACGGGCGTGCCCGCCGGTACCGCGAAGTCGAGGCCGGAGTGCGGGTTACGCTCTTCCCCGTTGAAAAAACGCCTCAAGCCGAAAGGACTGGACAGACGGCCTCCCTGCACCGGACGGTCCAGGATGACGTTGCTCGGCAACACCTCGGCGCGAAAGCGTGCATAGGCCTCGTTCTGGGCCGCCAGTTCGCGCTCGATACGCTTGAGATCCTGCGGATCAGGATTGACCTGGCGCCGGTTTTTCAGCGTGATGTGCTGCGCCGCATACGTCTTGGGCCCGACCGTGAAGGTTTGCTGCCGGGGCTGCCCCTCCGCCACGACATCCAGCGTCTGCACGCCCACCGGCACTTTGAGGCCTACGCCGACGATGGCGATCCAGCGCTGATCGCTGTCGCGCACCACCAGCACCGGCTTGCCCTGAAAGCGCGCCTGCGGGGCGCTTGCACCGCTGCCCAGATCGATCACCGCCACGCCGCCCGGCACGGGCTGGTTCAGGCTGCGGGCGATATAGCCGGCCTGCACCGCGGCCGCCGTGGCAGGCGTTGCCGGCGCGGCAGCCACCGGCGCGATGGACAACGAGGCCGCCAGCAACAACGCTGCCAGGGGCTGTGCCGGCATCAGAGGCACAGGTTGGCCGCCTCACCCAGCGGCTGCGCACGCTTGGGCAGACGCGAAGTCAGGCGCACGTCGGTCTTCTTGCGGTAGGTGCTGGCCGTGAGCACCGATTCGGCACCCATGGCACTGTCGACGATCAGCTCATAGCCGCCATGGATGGCGCGCTTCTCGAACTCCGCTCCCAATCCCTTCCAGGCGGCGCCCACACAGGCGACGTAGTCCTCGGCGCTGCGCAGCGTCGAGCCGTAGAACACCGGATCCAGCTTGCTGACATCTTTCGAGGTCACGCAGGCGCTCAGGGTCGCGGCCAACAGCAGGGGCAAGGCAAGACGGACATTCATGGGAGGCATCCAGGCAAGAAAAACAGGCAGCCACTATACCGCAGGCGGGCGTTGTGCTGATTTGGGCCGGAAGGCCTTGACCACCTCGGGCCGGGTCTCAATGTAGGGGCCGCCGATCAGGTCGATGCAGTAGGGCACCGCCGCGAAAATTCCCGGCACGCGGGCTGCCCCCTGCTCGTCCTTGAGGCCTTCGAGCGTCTCGCGAATGGCCTTGGGCTGCCCGGGCAGGTTGAGAATAAGCGCCGCATGCGAACCGGTCTCGCGCAGCACACCCACCTGGCGCGACAGAATGGCCGTCGGAACGAATTGCAGGCTGATCTGGCGCATCTGCTCACCAAAGCCCGGCATCTCACGCGTGGCCACGGCCAGCGTCGCCTCGGGCGTGACGTCCCGCCGTGCCGGGCCGGTGCCGCCCGTGGTCAGGACCAGGTCACAGCCCTGCTGATCGACCAGGTCGACCAGGGCCGCCGAGATCGCCGCGGCATCATCGGCCACCAGGCGTTCGACGGCCTGCCAGGGCGAGGACAGCGCCTGGCCCAGCCATTCGCGCAGCGACGGCACGCCCTGATCGGTATAGGCCCCGCTGCTGGCGCGGTCGGATACCGACACCAGACCGACGATCAATTCGTCGGGATGACGGCGGGAAACGGGGGAAGAACTCAACTCGGTCATGGCATATCGATAAAGGGTTGCAGGAGACGCCAAAGCGCGAAAAACATCCTAACTCATCCTTAGTCACGGCAGTCGGTCGCAAATCTGTAATAATTCCGCCACTCCATACCGGCTCGCACCCTAATGTTTGATCTTTTCTCTGGCCTGGACCTCTGGGTAGGTCTTAGCCTTGTTCTTGCACTGGCTTTCGTTCTTGCGTTCGAATTCATCAACGGTTTCCATGACACGGCCAACGCAGTGGCCACCGTCATCTACACCAAGGCCATGCCGCCGCACCTGGCGGTGATCCTCTCCGGCATCTTCAATTTCCTCGGTGTCCTGCTGGGCGGCGTGGGCGTGGCGTATGCCATCGTGCACCTGCTGCCGGTCGAGATGCTCATCAACGTCGACACCGGCCGTGGCCTGGCCATGGTGTTCGCCATGCTGGCCGCCGCCATCGCCTGGAACCTGGGCACCTGGTATTTCGGCATCCCGGCCTCCAGCTCGCACACCCTGATCGGCGCCATCCTGGGCGTTGGCCTGGCCAATGCCGCCATGTCCGACCTGCCCATGGGTGACGGCGTGAACTGGGGCAAGGCCATCGATATCGGCATGTCGCTGCTGGTCTCGCCCGTGGCCGGCTTCGCGGTGGCAGCCGGGGTGCTGCTACTGCTCAAACGTTTCTTTCCCCTATCCAAGATGCACAAAACGCCCGAAGAGCGCCGTGCCCTGGACGCCAAGAAGCACCCGCCCTTCTGGAACCGCCTGGTCCTGGTCCTCTCGGCCATGGGCGTGAGCTTCGTGCATGGCTCCAACGACGGCCAGAAAGGCATCGGCCTGATCATGCTGGTGCTGATCGGCATCGTGCCGGCCAAGTTCGTGCTGGACGTCAATGCCACGCCCTACCAGATCGACCGTACCCGCGATGCGGCCTCGCACCTGTCGGCCTTCTATGAGCGCAATGCCGACTCGCTGGGCGACTACCTCGCACTGTCACGCAACGGCACCCGCGAGGATTTGCCGGCCAGCTTCCGCTGCGATCCCGAACTGACGCTGCCGACCATCGACGCCCTGCGCGCCGAGCTGGCCGGCGTGCATCATTACAAGGATCTCTCACCCACTGAACGCATCAGCGTGCGCCGCTTCCTGCTCTGTCTGGACGACACCGCCAAGCGGGTCCAGGCCCATCCGGGGCTGGACGTGCGCGAACGCACCGACCTGCAACGGCTGCGCTCCGACCTCACCGCCACGACGGAATATGCCCCGCTGTGGGTGATCGTGGCCGTGGCACTGGCTCTGGGCATCGGCACCATGGTCGGCTGGCGCCGCGTGGTGCTGACTGTGGGCGAGAAGATCGGCAAGCAAGGCATGACCTACGCCCAGGGCATGGCGGCCCAACTGACCGCCATGGGCGCCATCGGCATGGCCAACGTCTTCAGTCTCCCGGTCTCGACCACCCATGTGCTGTCCTCCGGGGTGGCTGGCACCATGGTGGCCAATCGCGTCGGCCTGCATGGCAGCACCGTGCGCAACATCCTGCTGGCCTGGATCTTCACCCTGCCCACGTCCATGATGCTGGCAGCCGGCCTGTACTGGCTGGGGGTGACGCTGACCGGCGCCTGAGCCCTGGCGGGCGGCGAGCCCGCCCCCGGCTCCTCTCAGGTCCGTTTGCGCGCCTTCAGCCCAGCCACCAAAGCGCCGCCCCATAGGCGGCCAAGCCCCCGATCACCGCCACGCCGCTGTTGCCGGCCCAACGAGCCAGCACGGCGGTGGCGGCCAGACCCGCCAGATACGGCCCCAGCTCGGCCACCTGCTGCGCGCCCCACAGGTCCGGCACGATGACCGCAGCCGCAATGGCCGCCAGCAAAGCCGGCCCGAGCGCCGACAGGGCAGAGCCCTCTTCGGACAGCTTGCGCAACAGACGATTGCGCGGTGACAGCAGAAACGGCAGGCCGCGCGTCAGATAGGTGATGGCCGCCATGGCCAGCACGGCCACCCAGAACTCCAGATCGTCGCTCATGCCCGCGTCCTCCCCCAGGCCAGGCAACCCGCCAGCGCCCCCAGCAGGATGCCCAGGGTGGCGTGGCCATTGGCGGCCAGCAAGGCACTCACGCCGAATCCGGCAGCCAGCGGCCACAGCAGTTCGCGCCGCAGGCTTTGGCAGACCAGCGCCACAAACAGTGCCGGCAGGGCGAAACGCATGACCTGCGACAACATCGGTGTATGCCGCTCCAGGCCGTCGCCGGCGTAGACGCCGACCGCGGTCCCGGCAATCCAGGTCAGCCAGGCCGCCAGACCCAGCGCCGTCATCCAGCCGGCGCGGCGCTCACCCGGCACCTGGCCCATCTGTTGCAAGGCGGTGGCGAAGACTTCATCGGTAAGCAGGAAGGCCAGGCCCAGCCGGGTGCGCAGGCGCGGGGGCAGCACCCGCGCGAGAATGGGGCCGTAGAGCAGATGACGGGCATTGAGCAGCGAACACAGCGCCACCACCCAGATCCAGGGCGTGCCCGCCTTGATGGAAGCCAGCAGCAGAAACTGACTTGCGCCGGCGTAGACCAGCACCGAAATCAGGATCACCTGATAGGGCGCCAGCCCCACGCCAGCGGCGGCAATGCCGAAAGCCATCGCCACCGGGAAATAGCCGATCATGACGGGCAGGCCGGCCTTGAGCCCTGCCGCCGCGCCCGTCGGGGGCCGAACCGCTTCCTGATTCATGGAGGTTTTATGTCAGATCAAAACCTCTTATTGTAGAAAGCCCCGGCGTGCGTCCGCTAGCTGCCCAGGCCAAGCGCGTGCATTTGCCCGCGCAAGCGGCGGATCTCCTGGCTCAGATCGAGAATCAGGGCGGCGGCATCGAGCCCTGCGCCCAGGTCGCGCTCCAGGCGGCGCGCGTCCATGGCGCGGCGCAGGTCGGCGCTTTCAAAGCGCCAGGCAGCCGGGTGGCTGCCATGCGCGGCGACGATGCCCACCTCGACCAGTTGCACCACCCAGGCGACCTCGGCCTGGCAGGCGCGTGCCAGCTCTTCGGCGGTCAGGGGGTCGGCGGGGCAGATTACGGTTGCTTGCGTGATGGTGACGGATTTCATCTTCACACCCCCAGATTGCGGCGCGGGTTGAACGACATTTTCTCGGCGAAGGCTTCATAGGCCTGGCGCGCCGCATCCGTGTCGGCCGGCGGCAGCACCAGTTCCAGAACCAGATACAGATCGCCGGCCGGCTCCCCCGGGATACCGCGTCCGCGCAGGCGCAGCTTGCGGCCGTTCTTGGAGCCGGCCGGCACCGACACTTCCAGCGTGCCGCCCGGCGTGGGCACCTTCACCGTGGCGCCCAGCGCCGCCTCCCAGGGTGCGATAGGCAGCTCCATGTACAGGTCGCGGCCTTCGGCGCGATAACGGCCGTGCGGCTTGAAACGGATCTCCAGAAAGAGATCGCCCGGCTCGCCCCCGCCATAGCCGGGCAGACCCTGCCCGGCCAGGCGGATGAATTGGCCTTCGCGAACGCCGGCTGGAATCTTCACGCTCAGGGTGCGCGAACGCAGCTGCGGCTGTCCATGCTCGTCGGGTTGCATCGACCGCAGGCTGATCTCGCGCGTGGCGCCATGCAGCGCATCGTCGATATCGACCTCGATGGCCGCGTGCTGGTCTTCGCCCCGGGCGCGGAAATTCTCGGTGTGGGCACGGCGGCGCTGCTGGCCGCCGAACAGCGACGAGAAGAAGTCGCTGAAGCGGCCGTCCTCCTGGTCGCCCGGGCCATGATGGAACTCAAAGCCCTGATCCCAGCCCGGCGGCGGCTGGAAACCGCCATCCGGCGAGACGCCCTTGGCCAGGTTGTCGTAGGCGGTGCGCTTTTCCTGGTCGCGCAGCACGTCGTAGGCTTCATTGACATCGCGCATACGCGCCTCGGCGTCGGCTTCCTTGCTGACGTCGGGGTGGTACTTGCGGGCGAGTTTGCGATAGGCGCGGCGAATTTCGTCTTCAGAGGCGGAACTTTCCACGCCGAGAATCTTGTAGTAGTCCTTGAACTCCATGTTCCGGCTCTTTTTGCGTGAAAGAAAAAGGGAAAAACGGGCGGTGGCAACCGCGCCATACACAAGATAGGGGTTATAGGGCCATTTTTCAATGCACGGCCGTCAATGCGGCGTGCCACAAGCAGCAGGCATAATCCTGGCATCACCCACTCCGTCGCACCACGCCATGATTTCCGTCACCCAAGCCGATCTGCACAACCCCGACGATGGCCAGGCCATCCTGACCCTGCTGGACGAGTACGCCTGCGACCCCATGGGCGGCGGCGCGCCGCTGGACCCGGCGGTGCGCGCCCGGCTGATCGGCGAGCTGGCCAAGCGCCCGACCGCGCGCGTGCTCATCGCAAGCGACGAGACCGGCCCGGCCGGCCTGGCGATCACCTTCGAGGGGTTTTCCACCTTCGCCGGCAAGCCCTTGCTGAACCTGCACGATTTCATGGTGTCGGCCCGCTGCCGGGGCCAGGGCGTGGGCCTGCGCCTGCTGGCCGCGCTGGACGAACTGGCACGCAACCTGGGCTGCTGCAAGCTCACCCTGGAAGTCCTGGAGGGCAACGACGCCGCGCGCAAGCTCTACCGCAAGGCGGGCTACGAGGGCTATGCCCTGCAGGCCGAACATGGCCAGGCTCATTTCTGGCAGAAAAAGCTCGAAGCCTGAACCCGCCTGACACAAGGCCGCCCCAGAACACGGCTTCGACACCCCCTATCAAGGATCCCGCAATGAAAATGCAAGACATTCCCTTTGGTATCACCGACTGGAGCACGGTCGAGCCGACCGAGCACCCGGGCGAGACGGGCAAGGCCATCTGGCGCACGCGCCACTTCGGCGACATCCGCGTGCGCATGGTCGAATACACCCCCGGCTACCTGGCCGACCACTGGTGCAGCAAGGGTCACATCCTGTTCTGCCTGGAAGGCGAACTGCACACCGAACTCGATGACGGCCGCCATATGGTGCTCACCCCCGGCACCAGCTACCAGGTCGCCGACCAGGCCGAAGCGCACCGTTCCTCCACCCCCGTGGGCGCCAAGCTCTTCATCGTCGACTGAGGCAGCTCCGCCCCGGCACCAGACGAGAACCAAAATGCCGCGCCAGCGCCGTGCTGCGGATGACTGACGCGGCGCACATGCGCTACGCTAGCAGCGGGCGGCCAACCGCACAGCGCCGCCCGCCGCCTTCCTGGCGGCTGAACTGCCCCGCCGGAGATCACCCTTGACTGCCCCCCTGACGCTGTACGTGGATGCCAACTTCCTCAGCCCCTACGCGATGTCGGTCCATGTGGCCCTGAGCGAAAA
>JAEWJD010000357.1 GCA_023386765.1 Pseudomonadota bacterium
GCGCCCATCGCGCGGGCGCGCAAGGGCAGCTTCGAGGACGAATGCGCCAGCCTGCAGGCGCAGGGCTATGTGCGGCTGCGCGTGCGTGCCGAAAGCAAGCAGCGCCTGGCCGAGAGCTTCGAGACCGCGCTGCAGCTGGCCGACGGGCGCGCCATCGCGCTGGGCATGGACGACGGCCACGAGCAGGTATTTTCCAGCCGCTACGCCTGCCCGGTATGCAGTCACAGCCTGCCCGAACTCGAACCGCGGCTGTTCAGCTTCAACAACCCCCTGGGCGCCTGCCCGAGCTGTGACGGCATCGGCCAGGTCGGCTTCTTCGATCCCAAGCGCGTCGTGGCCTTCCCGGAGCTCAGCCTCGCGGCCGGGGCGATCCGCGGCTGGGACAAGCGCAACGCCTTCACGCACTCCTTGCTCACCAGCCTGGCCACGCACTACGAATTCGATATCGAGGCCCCCTTCGAGTCGCTGGCGCCCGAAGTGCGCGACAAGGTGCTGTACGGCTCCGGCGACGAGGAGATCGCGTTTTTCTATCTCAACGAGAAAGGCCGCAGCAGCGTCAAGCGCCATGCCTTCGAAGGCGTGATCCCCAACCTGGAACGGCGCTGGCGCGAAACCGATTCGGCCACCGTGCGCGAAGAGCTGGGCAAATACCGCAACATCAAGACCTGCCCGGACTGCGCCGGCTCGCGCCTGCGCGCCGAAGCGCGTCACGTATTGATCGGCGACGAACCGGGGCGTCACGAAGAACACGGGCTGGCCATCTATCAGGTCGAAGCCATGCCGCTGTCGGCCTGCCTGGCCTGGTTCCAGGCGCTGCAGCTGACCGGCGCCAAGCAAGAGATCGCCCAGCGCATCGTGCGCGAGATCGAGGCGCGCCTGAGTTTTCTGAACAACGTCGGCCTCACCTATCTGTCGCTGGACCGCAGCGCCGACACCATTTCCGGAGGCGAAGCACAGCGTATCCGCCTGGCCAGCCAGATCGGCTCGGGTCTGACCGGCGTGATGTACGTGCTGGACGAACCCTCCATCGGCCTGCATCAACGTGACAACGACCGCCTGATCGGCACCCTGCAGCACCTGCGCGATCTGGGCAACAGCGTCATCGTGGTCGAACACGATGAAGACATGATCCGCCAGGCCGACTGGGTCGTGGACATGGGGCCGGGCGCAGGCGAACACGGCGGCCAGGTCGTGGCGCAAGGCGCGCCCGACGCCATCCAGGCCGATCCGGCCTCGCTCACCGGCCAGTACCTCAGCGGTGCGCGTGCGATTGCCATCCCGCAACGCCGCCCCGTCACCGATGAGCAGCCCTGGCTGGTGCTGTCCGGCGCCAGCGGCAACAACCTCAAGTCGGTCACACTGCGCGTGCCCGCCGCCCGGCTGGTATGCGTGACCGGCGTCTCGGGGTCGGGCAAGTCGACCCTGGTCAACGATACGCTGGCCGTGGCCGCAGCGCGCCAGCTCAACCACGCCCAGAGCGAGCCCGCCCCCTACGCCAGCATCACCGGCCTGGAACACTTCGACAAGATCATCACCGTCGACCAGAGCCCCATCGGACGCACCCCGCGCAGCAACCCGGCAACCTACACCGGCCTGTTCACGCCGATCCGCGAACTATTCGCCGGCGTCCCGGAAGCGCGCACGCGGGGCTACGACCCGGGCCGCTTCAGTTTCAACGTCAAGGGCGGGCGCTGCGAATCCTGCCAGGGCGACGGCGTGGTCAAGGTGGAAATGCACTTTCTGCCTGACATGTACGTGCCCTGTGATGTGTGCCACGGCAAGCGCTACAACCGCGAAACCCTGGAAATCCGCTATCGCGGCCGCAATATCAGCGAAGTGCTCGACCTCACGGTGGAGCAGGCGCTCGGCTATTTCGAGTCCGTGCCGGCCATCGCCCGCAAGCTCCAGACCCTGATCGATGTCGGTCTGTCATATATCCGGCTGGGCCAATCGGCCACCACCTTGTCCGGCGGCGAGGCGCAGCGCGTCAAGCTGTCCCTGGAGCTGTCGCGGCGCAGCACCGGGCGCACCCTGTACATCCTCGACGAACCCACCACCGGCCTGCACTTTCGCGACATCGAACTGCTGCTGCAGGTGCTCAACCAACTGGTCGAGCAAGGCAACACCGTACTCATCATCGAGCACAACCTGGATGTCATCAAAACCGCCGACTGGCTCATCGACATGGGCCCGGAAGGTGGCAACAAGGGCGGCCAGGTCGTGGCCCAGGGCACGCCCGAAGTCGTGGCTGCCCACCCTGACAGCCATACGGGGCACTATCTGGCGCGCCTGCTGCCCGCCCCCGGCCGATGACGCGGAGGTCGCACCAGAACAACGGCGGCAGGCCCTGATCCGTCCCCTAGGACAAATACGGATGGTCCTGTCAGGGGAATCGGGTATGTTTAACGTAAATTGGGTGCGGATCATCTTTCCGCCCCCCGCATTTTACGTAGACCCTGCGCCATGGATTCCGCCCAAGAACTCCTCATCGCCAGCGCCCTGTATGCCGGGGTTGCTGACAATGGTCTGTGGCGTCAGGCGTTGCGGCAGACGGCACTGGCCCTGGATACCGAGCGGTGCGTCGTGCTGGCCCGCCACACCCCGACCGAGCAGATCCTGGTGGTCGACAATGCCGGGCTCGATGCCTGCATCCTGGAAGAGTACGAGGGCTACTACCACACGCTGGACACCCTGCTGGAAGCAGCCCGCGACGTGCCCACCGGCGCCCTGCGCCGCGACCGGCAGATCATGGATGAAGACGCGATCCGCCGCTCGCCCTTCTACAACGAGTTCCTGTTCCGGCACGACATCGGCTCGATCATGTTCTCGCAGACCCTGCGCGAACGGGAAACCGACTGGCTCATCGCCTTTCACCGCAGCCGCGACACCCCGCATTTCGATCCGCATCATGAGCGTGTCCTGGGCCGCCTGGCGCCGCACCTGCAGAATGCCCTGAGCCTGCGCCTGCGCCTGCAGGGGCTGGAGCATCGCAGCCGTCTGGGAATGGCCGCGCTCAACTCCTTTGCCACGCCACTGCTGCTGGTCAGCGGCGGGGCGCGCCTGCTGCTTGCCAACACCTCGGGCGAAAGCTGGTTCAGCAGCCAGGCCACGTTCCTGGCCCGCTCCGAACGCTGGCGTCATGCCCTGGCGACCGCGACCGGGCGACTTGGACCGGCCTTGGCCGAAGGCCTCAGCCTGCCCGATGGCACCCACGTGGTCGTGCTGCCAGCCCCATCGGCCTTCCAGCCCCATGAGGGCGGCCCCTCGCGCCTGGCCCTGGTGATGGTGCATACGCCCCAGCAGGCCACGGCCCCGGCACCCGGCATGCTGAAATCGCTATTCGGCCTGAGCAGCGCCGAATACCGGCTGCTGGAACTGTTGATGCTCGGCATGACGCTATCGCAGGCTGCCCAGCACCTGGGGGTGTCGGTCGAAACCGCCCGCACACAGAGCAAGGCGGTGCTCCAGAAGACGGGTTGCCGGCGGCAGGCCGACCTGATGCGCCTGATGAGCGCCCTGCAGCGCCCCATGACCCAGGGGTAGGCGCGATCGGCCCAGGCCCCTAAAAAAACCCCCGCCGACTCTGATGCGACGGTAGCCCCGAATCGCATCACAGTGGGCGGGCAAGCACGGCGAATGTGCTGAGACCAATGCTAGAGGCCTTGCCGCAGAACCGCATCCCCCCAAGGGGGGAAAGACCGGCTCAGATCGTTGCCGTCGCGCCCATTTCAAAAAGCCGGCGGTGCTCGGCGATGGCATAGCGGTCGGTCATCCCGGCGATGTAATCGGCGATCGCACGCGCCTGCCCATTTTCCGTGCCGTGACGGTAATCCGGCGGCAAGAGCCGGGGGTCATCCAGGAATGCCTGAAACAGCTCGCGCACGATGCGCCGCGCCTTGGTGGTCATGCGCAGCACCTGATAGTGACGGTACAGGTTGTCGAACAGGAATTTCTTCAGGGCGTCGGCCTCGCGACGCACCGGCTCGGAGAACGCCGCCAGCGGCGGGGCGTGGCGCACGTCGTCGGCACTGGCCGGGGCCGCCTCGGCAATGCGCGCCTGCGAGGTCACCGTCAGATCCATGATGAGGGTGTTGATCATGCGCCGCACCGTCTCGGCGGTGGCACGCCGCGCCGCCAGCGCCGGATAGCGGGCGCGCACCTCGGCAAAATGGCGCGCGAAGAAATCGACCTCGCCCAATTGCTCCAGTGTCAGCAACCCGGAGCGCAGACCGTCGTCGATATCGTGGTTGTTGTAGGCGATCTCGTCAGCCAGGTTGGCCAGTTGCGCCTCCAGCGAAGGCTGGGTACGGTTCAGGAACCGCTCGCCGACCTCGCCCAGCTGGCGCGCATGGGCCTGCGAACAGTGCTTGAGAATCCCCTCGCGGGTTTCGAAGCACAGGTTCAGGCCATTGAACTCGGCATAGCGCTCCTCCAGTTCGTCGACCACGCGCAGGCTCTGCAGGTTGTGTTCGAAGCCTCCGGCGTCCGGGGCCAGCTCGCGCATGCAGGCATTGAGCTCATCCTGCCCGGCATGGCCGAAAGGCGTGTGACCCAGGTCATGGGCCAGCGCGATGGCTTCGGTCAGGTCTTCCGACAGCCCCAGGCTGCGGGCCAGGGTACGTGCGATCTGGGCCACCTCCAGGCTGTGCGTCAGACGCGTGCGGAACAGATCGCCTTCGTGGTTGACGAACACCTGGGTCTTGTATTCCAGGCGCCGAAAGGCGGTGCAATGGATGATGCGGTCGCGATCGCGCTGGAATGCGCTGCGGTTCTGCGCGACCGGTTCGGGATGACGCCGGCCGCGCGTTCGGGTCGGGTCGGATGCGTAAGAAGCCAATTCACTCATGACACTGCCGTCCCGTCCTTCTCGATGATTGTCAGGGGGTCGTCTGCACGGTCCGCTCGAGCACCTTGCCCAAGGCGGCATGCGGTACGGTGCGCGTATCGGCCTGGCCGATGTGCGGCATCAGCACGAAGTGGATCTCGCCGGCGGTGGACTTCTTGTCCACCATCATCAA
This sequence comes from Pseudomonadota bacterium, assembly GCA_023386765.1. Taxonomy (GTDB): domain Bacteria; phylum Pseudomonadota; class Gammaproteobacteria; order Burkholderiales; family Burkholderiaceae_B; genus Bordetella. The sequence goes on from JAEWJD010000357.1 coordinate 5,019, forward strand.
CGACACCCAGCGCTCAAAACCCAGGTCAGGCGCCAGCACCGGGCATCCGATCGCCGCCACCAGCTCACGCACGCGCTGCACATCGGCCGGCGCAAAACCATGGACCTCGGCCGACAACTCGGCCGCCTGCACCATGCCACAGCCAACGGCTTCGCCATGCAGCCATTGCCCATAGCCCAGACCGGACTCGATGGCATGGCCGAACGTATGGCCCAGATTCAGGATGGCGCGCAGCCCCGATTCGCGTTCGTCCTTGCCCACGACCTGTGCCTTCAGCTCGCAGGAGCGGCGGATGGCGTAGGCAACCGCCTCGGGCTGCAAGGCACGCAAGGCCTGCACGTTGTCCTCGCACCACTGCCAGAAGGCGGCATCCAGGATCAGGCCGTACTTGATCACCTCGGCCAGGCCGGCCGAAATCTCGCGCGCCGGCAACGTGGCCAGCACATCGGTGTCGATTTCCACCGCCACCGGCTGGTAGAACGACCCGATCATGTTCTTGCCCAGCGGATGGTTGATGGCGGTCTTGCCCCCGACCGACGAGTCAACCTGGGCCAGCAAGGTGGTCGGCACCTGCAGAAAACGCACGCCGCGCATGTACACCGAGGCGGCGAATCCCGTCATGTCGCCGATCACGCCCCCACCCAGCGCCACCAGCACCGCGCGGCGGTCCAGGCGTTGCTCCAGCAAGGCATCGAAGATCAGGTTCAGCGTCTGCCAATCCTTGTGGGTTTCGCCGTCGGGCAGCTCGATGCGCACGATCTTGCGCCCGGTGCGCGCCAGCGCAGCCTCGGCGCGCGCGCCATAGAGCGCCGCCACGGTGGGGTTGGTGACCACGGCAATGGCGGTGGCATCGGCCGGGATGCTCTCATCGAGCCGGTCCAGGCGGCCCGGCGCGATATGAATGGGATAACTGCCTCCCGGGGTGTCGACCTCAACAGTATTCATCACTTCTTCTCGTAGGCTTGCAACTTGGGCAGGATGGTTTTGATCAGCGTGGCGATCGGCGTCGACCCGGTCTCGATGACCAGATCGGCCACTTCGCTGTAGAGCGGCTCGCGCTTGACCATCAGATCGCGCAGCGTGCCACGCGGGTCTGCGGTCGCCAGCAGCGGCCGGTTGCGGTCACGGCAGGTACGGCGAAACAGCTCATCCACGCTGGCGCGCAGATAAAGCACAACGCCGCGCTCACGCAGCAGGCGGCGGTTCTCGTCGGCCAGCACGGCTCCGCCCCCGGTTGCGAGAATAATTCCGCGCCGTTGAGTACACTCTTGCAGTGCCATGGACTCCCGCTTGCGAAACCCGGCCTCGCCCTCGATCTCTAAAATGATGGGCACGCGTACGCCACAGCGCGCCTCGAGTTCGTGGTCCAGATCGATGAACTCGCGGCCCAGCGCACGCGCCAGGCCGCGCCCGATGGTGGTTTTGCCCGCTCCCATCATCCCAACCAGGAAAATGGGCAGATCGTGCGGCAGCGGCGTCGCAGGCTCGATGGCCTCGACGGCAGCCGTTTCGGCGGCAGCGGCAGCGTCGGGCGGCAGATCATCCAGGCCGGCGCAGGGATTTGCGGTGAGGTTCATGACGCCAT
>JAEWJD010000101.1 GCA_023386765.1 Pseudomonadota bacterium
TCTGGAAGGCAATGCCGTCGATCACCGACACGATCTCCGAGATCTTGCGCGAGCTGGCCGAAATGCCTTCCATCGTGCTGACCACCTCGGAGACCGCCGCGCCACCACGCTCGGCCACGTCCGAGGCGCTGCCCGCCAACTGATTGGCCTGGCGGGCGTTGTCGGCGTTCTGCTTGACCGTCGAGGCCAACTCCTCCATCGAAGCGGCCGTTTGCTCCAGCGAAGCGGCCTGCTCTTCGGTGCGGCTGGACAGGTCGGTATTGCCCGCCGCGATCTCGTGCGCGCCGACGTTGATCTCTTCCACGCCCCGGCGCACCGAGGACACCGTGCGGGTCAGGCTCTCCTGCATGCGCTTGAGCGCGGCAAACAGCTGGCCGATTTCGTTCTGGTTGCGGACGTCCACGCGCGCGCTCAGATCGCCGGCCGCGATACGGTCGAAATGGGCCCCGGCTTCGCGCAAGGGACGCAACACGCGCTGACGCAGAAACACATAGGTCAGCAATACCAGCACTGCGGCCAGCACCCCGCCGGCCGAAACAGCCACCACCACGAAATCGTAGCGCTGGCCGGCCAATTCGAAGGCTTCGATCAGTTCGCTGGCGCGCCAGAAGTCAAACGCCTCGATGGCGCGCGCAAACCGCGATTCCAGGCCGTCCTGCCGGCTGGCCGCCCATTGCTGGTAGGCCGCCACATCGCCCCGGGCCAGGGTCGCCGCCATGGGCTGCAGGCCTTCCTGCACCAGCGCGGAAAAGGCTTTCTCCACGTTATCCAGGCTTTCGTGGGCACTATCCGGTCGCGGCAGCGCGCGGTAGTACTCCAGCTCGGTCTGGGCACGGTTCAGGGCCGCCTCGGCGCGCTGCAACTGGGCGGCTGCCTCCGGGGTCAGGCCCGGTTGCACCGGCCCGGCCAGTCCCTGGGCACCCTGCTCCAGGCCGGTGCGCCCCAAGGCGCCCAGCGTGTCCTTGGCATTCAGGGCGATACGCCCGACCGAATCCGCAATGGCCTGGGTCTGGCGGATGTCCTGCAGCAAGCCATTGCTCACGCGCAGCGACAGCACGCCCAGGGCCGCGCCGACCACCAGCATGAGCGAGAAAAACACCAGCACGGCAACCAGGCTGCCGCGTATGGATAGATTGGCCAGGAAATTGCGCATGACAGACACTCTCCCAAACGTCGCGAAAATAACGGGCAGCCCGCCGGCAGGGCGGGCCATGCACGCCCTCGCAGGACTACGAAGCGGCTTTTTCCACCAGCGCCATTTCGTCGCTGGTCATCAGCTTTTCGATATCCACCAGGATCAACATGCGCTCATCGAGCGTGCCCAGGCCCGTGAGGTATTCGGTCGACAGCGTGGCGCCGAACTCCGGCGCCGGACGGATCTGACCGCCATTGAGCATCAACACATCGGAGACGCCATCGACCACGATGCCGACCACGCGGCGATCGAGATTGAGGATGATCACCACGGTCTGCTCGTTGTATTCCACGCTGCCAAGATTGAACTTGATGCGCAGATCGACGATCGGCACGATGATGCCGCGCAGATTGGTCACGCCCTTGATGAAAGGGGGCACATTGGCAATGCGCGTGACGCCGGCGGCGTCGTAGCCACGGATTTCCTGCACTTTCAGGATGTCGATGCCGTACTCTTCGGCGCCCAGCGTAAAGACCAGGAACTCGTGCCCGCCGTCTTCGGCGCGCGCGGATGAGGCTTGGGGTTTGGCTGCCATGCTTGGATCTCCGTCAATTCAGAATGGCTTCGGGCTGGGACCAGCGTTCGCGGTTGGCGCGCGCCAGGGCGAAGACGTCGACGATCAGCGCCACACTGCCGTCGCCCAGGATGGTGGCGGCCGAGATGCCGGGCACCTTGCGGTAATTCGATTCAAGATTCTTGACCACCACCTGGTGCTGGCCGACCAGATGGTCCACCAGCAAGGCGAAACGCCGGTCTTCGGCCTGCATGATGACGGCGATGGCCTGGGTCGGGTCGGTCTGGGCGCCGCCCACCGAAAACACCCGATGCATCTCCACCAGCGGCAGATATTCGCCACGCACATGCATCACGCGCTCATTGCCCGCCACGGAGTAGATCTGCTCCTGCTGGGGCTGCAGGGACTCGGTCACGTGATTGAGCGGCAAGATGAACGTTTCTTCGCCCACCCGCACCGACATCCCATCCAGGATGGCCAGCGTCAGGGGCAGTACGATGCGGGTGGTCGTACCCTGCCCGGCCTGGCTGGACAATTGCACGTGGCCGCCCATATCCTGGATATTGCGTCGCACCACATCCATGCCCACGCCTCGGCCGGAGATATCGGTGACCTGTTCTGCGGTCGAAAAACCCGGCGCGAAAATCAGCTGCCAGAGTTCATCGTCGGATGTGTTCTCACTGACCGACATGCCCTGCTTCTGGGCCTTTTTCAAAATACGATCGCGATCCAGGCCGCAGCCGTCATCACTGACCTCGATCACGATATGGCCGCCATTGTGCTGGGCCGACAGCACCAGCTGCCCGACCGGCTCCTTGCCGGCAGCCATGCGTTTTTCGGGTGTCTCGATGCCGTGATCCAGGCTGTTGCGCACCAGGTGCGTCAGCGGATCCATGATGCGCTCGATCAGGCTCTTGTCCAGTTCGGTGGCGCGGCCATAGGTATGCAATTCGATCTGCTTGCCCATCTTGCCGGCGATATCGCGCACCAGGCGCGGAAAGCGGCTGAACACATAGTCCATGGGCATCATGCGGATCGACATGACGGCTTCCTGCAGGTCGCGGGCATTGCGCTCGAGCTGCTCCATGCCATTGAGCAGGCGGTCATGCAGCACCGGATCCAGCGTCGAGGCCGTCTGCGCCAGCATGGCCTGCGTGATGACGAGTTCGCCGACCAGATTGATGATCTGGTCAACTTTCTCCACCCCCACCCGGATCGACGTCGATTCCTTGTCGGCATGGGCGGCGGCAACCGGGGCCCGGGCCACGCGTGCCGGCTCTGTGCCGGGTTCGGCGGCCGGCTTGGGCGCGCTGGCGGGCACGGCAGCCGGTGTGGCGACAGGGACCGGATCGGCCGCCGGCGTTGCGGCTGCCGCCGGCGCGTCGGCCGGCGCGGCCTCACGGCTCAAGGCCATCTGGTCGGCATCGATGATGAAGCAGCACACGGCTTCGATATCCGCTTCGGAGCAGGTCGTCTCGACCCACAGCGTCAACGTCTCGCCCTCGCGCCGCCAGGCATGCACGGTCCCGAGGTTGCCCATCTCTTCGCGCAGGGCCTCGGCGTCCTTGTCCGACACCTTCTGGATATGCAGACGCAACGGCAATGAAGCATCGGCGGCGGCCGGTGCCTCGGCAGCGACGGCCACAACCGGCTCCGGCGCCACGGCGGGCGCCGCAGGCACCGGCTCCCCGCCCTTGCCTTCCAGGGCGAGCTGCCGCAACACCGCGCAAATCCGCTCGAACGTGGCGTCATCCGGTTCTTCCGAGGCACGGTAGGCATCCAGCTGGCTTTTGAGCACGTCTTTGGCTTCCAGGAAGGTGTCGACCATGTCGGTGCGCAACGTCATTTCATCGCGCCGTATGGCATCAAGCAGGTTTTCGAGCAGGTGGGTCGTTTCGGCCAGCTTCTGGAAGCAGCCGAAGGTGGCGGCTCCGCCCTTGATCGAGTGCGCCGCACGGAAAATGGCATTGAGCTGCTCGATATCGGGCGCGCCGACATCCAGCTCCAGCAGCAGCTGCTCCATCTGGGCGAGCAGCTCATCCGCCTCATCGAAGAAAGTTTCGTAGAACTGACTGAGGTCCAGACCTGAACTCATGGCCGATTGCCTTTTCAAGAACGTCGTCAACGCGACCGGAGCGCCGTGCCGCTTCAGCGCGGCAGCGATTCGTCCAGCAGCTCCGCGGCCAACTCGACCAGGGTGTCCGGGTCCAGTGGCTTGTTCAGCCAGCCGCAGACGCCGAGATCGCGCGCAGCCATCTTGCTTTCGCTGTCATCCTCGGTGGTCAGCACCAGCACCGGCACATCCTGATAAGGTTCCAGCTGACGCAAGCCCTGGATCAGGCCCAGGCCGCCCATGACGGGCATGTTCCAGTCGCTGACCACCAGATCCACCGTTTGCTGACGCGCCAACGTCAAGGCTTCCTGGCCATTGCTGGCAGTGATGACCTGCCAGCCGGCCGAACTCAGTGCGGCGCGGACGATCATGCGCATCGTTGCTGAATCGTCCGCCACCAGAATCGTCGCCGCCATCCTGCTCACTGCTCCTGCCCGGGCGACCCAGCCTGTTCGCCCTGGCGCTGATTGTGTTCATCCACGGCCTGCCCGACTTCCTGCGCCTCGCGCGAGGTCACGTCGGCGGCCGCCGCGTTCTCGACCTCGATGCGGTGCTGCGTCTTTTCATTGAGCACCACGAGGCTGATACGACGGTTAACGGCAGCATACGGGTCATCTTTAACCAGACTCATGCTCGAAGACAGGCCCTGGATGCGCAACACCTTGCCTTCGCTCATGCCACCGGCCACCAGTTCCTGGCGTGAGGCGTTGGCGCGGTCGGCCGACAGCTCCCAGTTGCTGTAGGCGCGCTCACCGCGGGCATACTGGCTGGCGTCGGTATGCCCCGAGATGCTGACCTTGTTGGGCAGGTCGTTGAGCACCGGTCCCAGCTCGCGCAGGATGTCGCGCATATAGGGTTGCACCTGGGCGCTGCCGGTGGCGAACATCGGGCGGTTCTGGCTGTCCACGATCTGGATGCGCAGTCCCTCGGTGGTGAGATCCAGCAACAGCTGCGGGCGGAAGTGCTTGAGCACCGGGCTTTCGTCGATGACGCTTTCCAGGCGCTGCTTGAGATGCTGCAGGCGATGCAGGTCGCGCCGCTCACGCTCGGACTGCATTTCCTGGCGTTTGCCATCGGCGCGCCGCAGTTCGCCGGTCTGGCGCATGGGGTCGCTGCCGCCGCCCGGGATGGCGCTGGTGTCGGCCGAGGTACTCGGCCCGCCGGTCAACGCCACTTTCAGGGGCATGCGGAAGTAATCGGCGATGCCCTTGAGTTCTTCGCGCGGAATGATACTCACCAGCCACATCACCAGGAAGAAGGCCATCATCGCGGTGATGAAGTCGGCATAGGCGATCTTCCAGCTGCCGCCGTGCGAACCCTTGCTCACGACCCGCTTGCGGCGGATCACCACACGATGATTGTTGACCGTGCTCATGACTCAGCCATCCCGCCTCAGGCGCGGCCGGGGGCCGCGGTCTTGGCCTGGCGCACATGCTCTTCCAGCTCGCCGAACGAGGGACGCACGGCGGAGAACAGGACTTTGCGGCCGAACTCGACGGCCAACTGCGGCGGATAACCATTCATGCTGGCCAGCAGCGTCACCTTGATGCACTCCAGCACCTTGACCGATTCGGAAGTGCGGCGTTCCACCCGCGAAGCCAGCGGCGCCACGAAGCCATAAGCCAGCAATACGCCCAGGAAGGTGCCCACCATGGCCTTGGAAATCAGATCACCCAGCACGGCCGGCGGCTGATCGACGGCGGCCAGCGCCTTGATCACCCCCAGCACCGCGGCCACGATCCCGAAGGCTGGCAGGCCGTCGGCCACCTGCTGCAGCGCATGGGTCGGGACTTCGTACTCATGGCGGAAGGTCTCGATCTCCTCGTCCATCAGGGTTTCGATCTCGAAGGCGCTCATGTTGCCGCTGATCATGATGCGCAGATAGTCGGTGATGAATTCCATCAGCCGCTCGTCTTTCATGATGCGCGGATACTCGTTGAAGATCGGACTGGACTGCGGGTCCTCGATATGCGATTCGATCGCCATCAGGCCCTCGCGGCGCGCCTTGTTCAGCAACACGTACAGCAGCGCCATCAGCTCCATGTACATATCCTTGCTGTAGGGCGCGCTCTTGAAGGCGCGCGGAATGGCATCGCGTACCAGCGCCAGCGATTTGCGGCTGTTGCCAGCCAGGAATGCACCCAGGGCGGCACCGCCGATCAGGGTCAGCTCGAAGGGCTGATACAGCGCGCCCAGATGGCCGCCCAGCCCGATGAAGCTGCCGATGACGGCAATAATCACCACTGCATATCCGATAACGATCAACACATCAGGCCTCTGCCATGGAGTCTAAAAAGCACGCTAATGA
>JAEWJD010000429.1 GCA_023386765.1 Pseudomonadota bacterium
GCCGAGATCGCGCCCCACCCGGACGCCGACAAGCTGCGCGTGTGCAAGGTCGATGACGGCAGCGGCGAACTGCTGCAGATCGTTTGTGGCGCACCGAACGCGGCCGCCGGCCTGGTGGTGCCGTTGGCGCGTGTGGGGGCCGAACTGCCCGGCGGCATGAAGATCGGCACCGCCAAGATGCGCGGCGTGGTGTCCTCGGGCATGTTGTGCTCGGCCCGCGAGCTGGGTCTGTCCGAAGACCATGGCGGCCTGCTGGAGTTGCCGGCCGATTTCGTGCCCGGCACCGATATCCGCCAGGCCCTGGACCTGAACGACACCCTGATCGAACTCAAGCTCACGCCCAACCGTGCCGACTGCCTGTCGCTGTACGGCGTGGCGCGCGAGGTGGCGGCGCTGACCGGCGCTGCGCTGAAGTCGCCCCAGGTGCCGGCCGTGCCGGTGCAGATCGACGACCGCCTGGCCGTGCATGTGCAGGCGCCGGATCTGTGCGGGCGTTTCGCCGGGCGCGTGATCCGCGGCGTGAACGCGCGCGCAGCCACGCCCGAGTGGATGAAGACGCGCCTGGAGCGTGCCGGGCAGCGCTCGCTGTCGGCGTTGGTGGATATTTCCAACTACGTCATGCTGGAGCTGGGCCGCCCCACGCACGTGTTCGACCTGGACAAGGTGCAGGGCGATCTGACGGTGCGCTGGGCACGCGCCGGCGAGCAGCTCGAGCTGCTCAGCGGCACCACCGTGTCGCTGGACGAGAAGGTTGGCGTGATTGCCGCCGGTGACGTCGTCGAAAGCCTGGCCGGCATCATGGGCGGCGAGGCTACCTCGGTGACGCTGGATACGCAGAACATCAACCTCGAAGCGGCCTTCTGGTGGCCTGAGGCCATCGCCGGGCGCGCGCGCCGCTTCAAGTTCAGCTCCGAGGCCAGCCATCGCTTTGAGCGCGGCGTGGATTTCGGCAGCATTCCCGAACACCTGGAAATCATCACCGCCCTGATCCTGGAGATCTGCGGTGGCCAGGCCGGCCCGGTCGATGATCAGGTCATCAACCTGCCCAAGCGCGAACCGGTGCGCATGCGCCTGGCGCGCTGCCATCGGGTGCTGGGCGTGGCAGTCAGCCGTGACGAGGTGGCGCAGATCTTCACCCGCCTGGGCCTGCCGTTCACGCAAGAGAACGACGATTTCATCGTCACGCCGCCTTCCTATCGTTTTGACCTCGTGATCGAGGAAGATCTCATCGAGGAAGTGGCGCGCATCTACGGTTTCGAGCGCATTCCGACCCATCCGCCGGTGGCCCGCGCGGCCATGCACGCCACGCCCGAAGTGCGTCGTGGCCAGCATGCCCTGCGCCGCGAAGTCGCCGCAAGGGACTACCAGGAAGTCGTCAATTACAGCTTCGTGGAAGCCGACTGGGAGCGTGACTACGCGGGCAACACCGATCCGGTGCGCCTGCTCAACCCCATCGCCAGCCATATGTCGGTGATGCGTTCGAGCCTGATTGCCGGGCTGGTGGCCATCATCCGCCATAACGCCAACCACAAGCAGTCGCGAGTGCGGCTGTTCGAGTTGGGCCGGGTGTTCCAGCGCGATGCGCAGTACGCCGATGGTCCTCTGCAGGTGGCCGGCGTGCGCCAGCCGCTCAAGCTGGCTGCCGCGGCCTGGGGGCCGGCCGGTGAAGAACAATGGGGCCAGGCTACCCGCCAGGTCGACTTCTTCGATGTGAAGATGGACGTCGAGGCCTTGTTCGGCAAGCGCGCCGCACAATTGCGCTTCGTGGCCGACAGCCATCCGGCGCTGCATCCGGGGCGCTCGGCACGCATCGAGCTGGAAGGCCGCGTCATCGGCTGGATCGGTGAACTCCATCCGCAGTGGGCGCGTCAGGCCGATCTGGCGCACGCGCCGGTGGTCTTCGAGGTGGACGTCGATGCCTTGTGCGACGGCGTGTTGCCCGACGTGCGCGAAATCTCGCGCCAGCCTGTGGTGCAGCGCGATCTGGCGTTGTGGGTGGCCGAGGACGTGACGGCGCAGGCAATGCTCGATACCATTGCTCAAACCGTGCGCCAGGATCCGCAACTGTCGGTGGTGCAGGATGTCCGTCTCTTTGACGTCTGGCGCGACAAGCAGCAGGCGGATCCGGCCCAGCCGGAAAAGAGCCTCGCCTTCCGTTTCTGGCTGCAGGATACTGCCGCCACGCTCGACGAGGCGCGAGTTTCCGAGTGCGTCAATCGCGTCAAGGAAGCCCTGGTCAGTGCGCATGGCGCGCGCCAACGGGTTTGAACAAGGGGTCGCTATGCTTGCCGAACCGCGTACGCTCACCAAGGCCGAACTGGCCGAACTGCTCTTTGAGCGGGTGGGGCTGAACAAGCGCGAAGCCAAGGACATCGTGGATACCTTCTTCGAAGAAATCCGCGAAGCCCTGGCTCGTGGCGACTCCGTCAAGCTCTCGGGCTTTGGCAACTTCCAGGTCCGAGACAAACCCCCGCGTCCCGGGCGCAATCCCAAAACTGGCGAGACCATTCCCATTGCTGCACGGCGTGTGGTCACCTTCCATGCGAGCCAGAAGCTCAAGAGCATCGTCGAGCACAGCGGCAACGCCGCCAGCATCGACGATGACGAGCCGGCGGCGTGATACGCTTGTTAACGGTCGGCCGTCGTCACGCGGCATAGAATCCATCCATGACGAAACCTGAAACCACAGCTACGCTTCCGCCCATTCCTGCCAAGCGCTATTTCACCATCGGTGAAGTCAGCGAGTTGTGCGGCGTCAAGCCGCACGTGTTGCGCTACTGGGAACAGGAGTTCACCC
>JAEWJD010000430.1 GCA_023386765.1 Pseudomonadota bacterium
GACCCGCGCTTGGCATCCCGGCTACGATAACGCCCCATGAGCTCCGAAATCCGCATCGTTGGCGCCCGCCAGAACAACCTCAAGAACCTTGACCTGACCATCGCCACCGGCCAACTGGTGGTCGTGACCGGTGTGTCCGGCTCAGGCAAGAGTTCGCTGGCCTTCGACACCCTCTACGCCGAGGGCCAGCGCCGCTACGTCGAGACCTTCTCGCCCTATGCACGCCAGTTCCTGGACCGCATGGACAAGCCCCAGGTCGATCGCATCGAAGGCATCCTGCCGGCCATCGCCATCGACCAGACCAACCCGGTTCGCAGCTCCCGCAGCACGGTCGGCACCATGACCGAGCTCAACGACCACCTGAAACTGCTGTTCGCACGTGGCGCGCAACTGTTCTGCCGCTGCTGCGGCAAGCGCGTACGGCGTGACTCCCCGCAGTCCATCCAGGCGTCGCTGAGCGCGCGCGCCGCGGCAGCGGGCGATCCGCGCCTGGTGGTCACCTTCCCGATCGCGGTGCCGGCCAACTTCACCGAAGAGGAAGTCAAAGGCTTCCTCGAAGGCCAGGGTTATACCCGCGTACACCGCGAGGAAAGCGTCACCCGTCCGGTGGCCGAGAAGGCGCGCGGCAAGGCCAAGGGCAAAAGCAAAGCCCCTGCCCAGGAGGCGCGCCGACTACTGCACGTGGTGCAGGACCGCTTCAGGCTGGGCAATGCCGAGCCGGACCGCATCATGGAAGCCCTCGATACCGCGCTGCGGATGGGTGCCGGCCACCTGGCCGTCTACGTGATGGACGACGAAGGCAACGACGCCGCCATCTGGAAGTACAGCGATCGCCTGCACTGCGCCGACTGCGACATCGAATACAGCGATGCCCTGCCCAGCAGCTTCTCGTTCAATTCGCCACTGGGCGCCTGCGAGGCCTGCCGCGGCTTCGGCCGCGTGATCGGCATCGACCTCGGTCTGGTCATCCCCGACGAGAACAAAACCCTCAAGGAGGGCGCCGTCAAACCCTGGCAGACGCCGTCCTTCAAGGAATGCCAGGATGAGTTGATGAAGTACGCGCCGCGCGCCGGCATCCCGCTGGGCGTTCCCTGGAAGGCCCTTACGGCCGAGCAGCGCGACTGGGTGCTCAATGGCGACCCCGACTGGAAAGGCGGCGACTCGGCCTGGAAGCACCAGTGGTACGGGGTGCACCGTTTCTTCGCCTGGCTGGAAACCAAAGCCTACAAGATGCACGTGCGCGTGCTGCTGTCCAAATACCGCAGCTACACGCCCTGCCCGAGTTGCCATGGCGCGCGCCTGAAATCCGATGCCCTGCTGTGGCGCCTGGGCAGCAAGGCCGAGGCCGATGCGGTGCTGCCACCCGGCGACGATCGTTACCAGCGTTTCATGCCGGTCGGCGTGAGCTGGTCGCGCGAGCGCCTTGAGCAGCTCGATGGACTGTCCATCCACGACATCATGCTGCTGCCCATCGAGCGGGTGCGGCGCTTCTTCGACACGCTGCGCTTCGAAGGTGCCATGGATGCCGCCGCCGACCTGCTGCTGACCGAGGCCCGTGCGCGCCTGAAGTTCCTGTGCGACGTGGGGCTGGGCTATCTGACGCTGGACCGCCAGAGCCGCACCCTGTCGGGCGGCGAAGTGCAACGCATCAACCTGACCACAGCGCTGGGCACCTCGCTGGTGAACACGCTCTTCGTGCTGGACGAGCCCTCCATCGGCCTGCATCCGCGTGACATGCACCGCGTGGTCGAAGTCATGCACCGGCTGCGCGAAGCCGGCAACACCCTGGTGGTGGTCGAACACGACCCGCAGGTGATGGTGGCCGCCGACCGCATCATCGACATCGGTCCCGGCCCCGGCGAACGTGGCGGCAACATCGTCTTCGACGGCACCCCGGCACAACTGCGCGCCGCGCCCACCCTGACCGGCGATTACCTGGGCGGACGCCGCCATGTCGAGGCGCCACGCCCCATGCCGGTGGCCGAAAACACGCCCCGGCTGTTGCTCGAAGGGGTGCGCGCGCACAATCTGAAAAACATCTCGATCTCGCTGCCGCTGGGCCGCCTGGTATGCATCACGGGCGTTTCGGGGTCGGGCAAATCCACGCTGGTGCAGGATGTGCTGTACCCGGCCCTGCTCAAGCACCAGGGCAAACCGGTCGAGGCCCCCGGCGCCTTCGACCGCCTGCTGGGTGCCGAGCAGATCGCCGACGTGGTCATGGTCGACCAGACGCCGATCGGCAAGACCGCGCGCTCCAATCCGGCCAGCTATGTCGGCGCCTTCGATGCCATTCGCAAACTGTTTGCCCAGGCTCCGCTTGCCAAGGAGCGTGCCTATACCGCCGGCACCTTCAGTTTCAACAGCGGCGATGGGCGCTGCCCGACCTGCGGCGGCACGGGTTTCGAGCACGTCGAGATGCAGTTCCTCTCGGACGTCTACCTGCGCTGCCCGGACTGCGACGGCAAGCGCTTCCGTCCCGAAGTGCTGCAGGTGCGCATCGAGCACCTGGGCCGCAGCGCCTCCATCGACGAAGTGCTCGAAATGACGGTCAGCGAAGCGCTGTCCTTCTTCCGCGGCCTGCGCGACGTGCAGACGGGGCTGGCGCCGCTGGACGACGTCGGCCTGGAATACGTGCGCCTGGGCCAACCGGTGCCGACCCTCTCGGGCGGCGAGGCACAGCGCCTGAAGCTGGCCGGCCACCTGGCCGAGGCGGCGCGCAGCGGCATCTCCAGCGCCCGGGTGGCCAAGAAAGGCAGCCTGTTCCTGTTCGACGAACCCACTACCGGCCTGCACTTCGACGACGTGGCGCGCCTGATGCGCGCCTTCCGCAAGCTGCTGGCCGCCGGCCACACCCTGCTGGTGATCGAACACAACCTGGACGTGATCCGGGCGGCAGACTGGCTGATCGACCTGGGGCCGGACGGCGGCGATGCCGGCGGCGAGGTGGTCGGCGTCGGTACGCCGCAAGACCTGATGGCCACGCCGCGCTCCTATACCGGCCAGGCCTTGCGCGAATACGAAGACAGCATCCTGCCCACCGAAAGCGTGGCGCTGGCCGAACCCGAGACGGCCTACGAGACCGGTACGCCGCTGCAATCGCTCATGCGCCAGCGCCGTCAGCAGGCCATCGAGATCCGCAACGCCCGCGAGCACAACCTGAAGAACGTCAGCGTGGAAATCCCGCGCGACACCTTCACGGTCATCACCGGCGTATCCGGCTCGGGCAAATCCACCCTGGCCTTCGACATTCTGTTCAACGAAGGCCAGCGCCGCTATCTCGAATCACTCAACGCCTACGCCCGGGCCATCGTGCAGCCGGCTGGCAAGCCCGACGTGGACGCCATCTTCGGCATCCCGCCGACCGTGGCCATCGAACAGCGCACCAGCCGCGGCGGACGCAAGTCCACCGTGGCCACGATGACCGAGATCCATCACTTCCTGCGTCTGCTGTACGTCAAGCTGGGCACGCAGTTCTGCCCAGATTGCCAGGTGCCGGTCGAACCCCAGAACACCGAGCAGATCGTCGCCCGCCTGCTGCGCGAGCACGCCGGCCGGCATCTGGGGCTGCTGGCCCCGCTGGTGACGGCGCGCAAGGGTTACTACACCGATCTCGCCAAATGGGCCGGCGCCAAGGGCTATACGCATCTGCGCGTGGATGGCGAGTTCATCCCCGTGAGCCCCTGGCCGCGCCTGGACCGCTACAAGGAACACACCATCGAACTGCCGGTGGCCGACCTGGTGGTCGACCCGGCCAACGAAGCGGCCCTGCGCGAAGCGGTGCGCAGCGCCCTCGAACACGGCCAGGGCGTGATGAGCTTCCTCTGGGACCTCACCCCGGGCGCCGGCGGCGACACGCCCGAGCGCCGAGGCGCGGGCTTGAACCCCACGCCGCAGCAACAGCACTTCTCGGTCAAACGGGCCTGCCCCTCTTGCGGCATCAGCTTCCCCGAACCCGATCCGCGCCTGTTCTCCTACAACTCCAAGCACGGCTGGTGCACCGGCTGCTTCGGCACGGGCCTGCAGCTGCAAGGTTTTGACGCCGAGCAGACCGGCGAGGAAACCGCCTGGAACGCCTGGTATGAAGGCGAAGCCCAGGCCTGCGGCGTGTGCCACGGCCAACGCCTGAACCGGGTTGCGCTGGCCGTGCGCTGGCGCGAACGCTCGATTGCCGAACTGGCCGGCCTGCCGGTCTCGGAAGCGCACAGTTTCTTCACCGGCCTGGTGCTGCGCGGGCGCGAAGGCGAGATCGCGCGCGACATCCTGGCCGAGATCCGGGGCCGCCTGAACTTCATGCAGGAAGTGGGCCTGAATTACCTGGCCCTGGATCGCGCTGCCCCCACGCTGTCCGGCGGCGAAGCACAACGCATCCGGCTTGCCGCGCAGCTGGGCTCCAACCTGCAGGGCGTGTGCTACGTGCTGGACGAGCCGACCATCGGCCTGCACCCGCGCGATAACCGCATCCTGCTGGACGCGCTGGCGCGCCTGGAGGGCAATGGCAACACCCTGGTGGTGGTCGAGCACGATGACGACACCATCCGGCGTGCCTCGCACATCATCGATATCGGCCCCGGCGCGGGCGTGCGCGGCGGACGCGTGGTGGCCCAGGGCACGGCCCAGGATCTGATCGCCGCCCCCGAATCGGTCACCGGCCGCTATCTGGCCAAACCGCTCGCCCACCCCGTGCATGGCGTACGCCGCGCGGTGGACGCGGACACTCCCATGCTGCGGATCAAGGCCGCGCACCTGCACAATCTGGGCAACGTCAATGCCAGTCTGCCGGTTGGCAGGCTGACCGTCGTGACCGGGGTATCCGGCTCGGGCAAATCGACGCTGGCGCGTGAGGTGCTGCTGGACAACCTGAGCCGCGTGGTCTCGGCGCGCGAAGCCGGCCAGTGGATCGGCTGCGCGCGCATCGAAGGCTGGGAAGCCATTGACCGCGTGCTGGAGGTCGACCAGACCCCCATCGGCAAGACGCCGCGCTCCTGCCCGGCCACCTATGTCGGGTTCTGGGACGATGTACGCAAGCAGTTCGCCGACACCCGCGAAGCCCGCATGCGCGGCTGGGGCGCGGCACGCTTTTCCTTCAATACCGGCGACGGCCGCTGCCCGATCTGCGAAGGCCAGGGCATGCGCACCATCGAGATGAGTTTCCTGCCCGATGTGAAGGTGCCCTGCGATGCCTGCAATGGCGCGCGCTTCAATGCCGACACCCTGAGCGTGCAGATGCGCGGCAAGAATGCCGGCGAGGTGCTCTCGCTGGAGGTCGACGACGCCCTGGCCTACTTTGCTGCGCACCCCAAGATCCACCGGCCCCTGCAATTGATGCAGGACGTCGGCCTGGGCTACCTGACCCTGGGCCAGCCTTCGCCCACGCTGTCCGGCGGCGAAGCGCAACGCATCAAGCTGGTGACCGAACTGGCCAAGGCCCGTCTGACAGACGGCCTGATCCGCAGCGGCCGGGCCTCGCGCCTGCCTCACACCCTCTACGTCCTGGACGAGCCCACCGTTGGCCTGTCCATGGCCGATGTGGAAAAACTCATCCATGTGCTGCACCGTCTGGTCGAAGCCGGCAACACGGTGGTCGTGATCGAGCATAATCTGGACGTCATCGCCGAAGCCGACTGGCTGCTGGACCTCGGTCCAGAAGGCGGGACGGGTGGCGGCCAGCTGGTGGCCGAAGGCCCTCCGGAACATGTCATGAACCTGCGCGAACGCTCCCACACGGGGCAGGTGCTCGCCGAGTTCCTCCGATCCTGATGAAACATGGAATGCTGGTTTGAAGATCGCCTGGCCGGGCGCGCACGCCGCCTGTGGGACCTGCAGGCACGCATCGAGGCCACCTCGCCCGAGATGCTGCCGCAGGCCTGGGCACAGATCGACGCGGCCCGGCGCGCCGGGCACTGGGTCGCCCTGCTGCTGGACTATGAGTTGGGGGAATGGCTGCTCCCCGAAGCGGCCCGGGGCCCAGCCCGCGCGGCGCGCACCGATGCGGCACCGCGCCTGACGGCGCTGGCCTTTGCCCGGGCAGAAATCTGCGCGCCCTGGGCGGTGCAGCCAGGCGACGAAGCGGCACGCGTGGTGTCGATCAATGCGCGCCTGCCGGAAAGCGACTATTGCCAGGAAATCGAAGCCATCCGCCGGGGTATCGGCAACGGCGAGTTCTACCAGATCAACTACACCCAGCCCCTGGACGTGCACGTCGAAGGCGAGCCGGCGGCGCTCTACCGGCGTCTGGCGGCCCGCCACCCGGTCGGCCACGGCGTCTTCCTGCAGGATGGGCCGCGTAGCGTGTTGTCGTTCTCGCCAGAGCTGTTCGTGGCGCGCCAGGGCGGGCGGCTGGTGACCCGCCCCATGAAGGGTACCGCCCCCCGCTCGGCCGACCCCGCCGAAGACCGGCGCCTGGGCCAGCAACTGCTCAACAGCGACAAAGACCGTGCCGAGAACCTCATGATCGTCGATCTGCTGCGCAACGATCTGGGCCGGCTGGCCCGGCCCGGCAGCGTCACGGTCGATGCCTTGTTTTCGCTGGAGCAATACCCCACCGTCTGGACGCTGACCTCGACCATCAGCGCCGAAGCGCCCGATGCCACGCTGGCCGAGATCCTCACGGCCCTGTTCCCCTGCGGTTCGATCACCGGGGCGCCCAAGATCGCCGCCATGCGCCGCATCCGTGAGCGCGAGATTGCGCCGCGCGGCCTGTATTGCGGCAGCCTGGGCTGGCTGGCGCCGGACGGCGACTTCTCGCTCAATGTCGCCATCCGCACACTGGTGCTGGGCCAGGAGGGTCAGGGCATCTATAACGTCGGTGGAGGGATTGTCCATGACTCCGACCCCGCGCTAGAGTGGCAGGAGTGCCACTGGAAGGCTCGCATCCTGAGCCGCTAGGGCCTGTGCAAGGCTGATTTTCCGGTCGATATCCCTGCCGTCACCAAGGAATGCCCATGGCCCCCGAGCTGATCGAAACCCTGCTGGTCACTGCCGAACGCGAAATGCCCCTGCTGGGCCGCCACCTGACCCGTCTCGCGGCCGCGGCCTGCGACCTGGGCTATCACTGCGATGTCGCCGTCATCGAGGGGCAGTTGCTGACCACGGCGGCCTGTCTGCCCGGCACAGGCCCGCAGCGCCTGCGCCTGCTGCTGCAACGCTCCGGCGAGATCACCCTGGAAAGCGCACCGCTCGCGCCGCTACCCCTGCCGCAGGAGATCCTGCTGGCGCCCGACACGCTCGACGACAGCGAACCGCTGCTGCGCTACAAGACCACCCACCGCCCGTGGTACGCCAAGGCCATGAGCTGGCTGCCAGCGCATCCGCAGATTTTCGACATGGTGTTCTTCAACGCCCGCGGCGAGCTGTGCGAAGGCAGCCGCAGCAACCTCTATCTCAAGCTGCGCGGCCATTGGTACACCCCGCCGATCGAATGCGGCCTGCTACCCGGGGTGCAGCGTGCCGCGCTGCTTGACGAGGGCCTGGTGCGCGAGCGTGTCCTGACGCTGGACGACCTGCGCGATGCCCAGGGCATCCGGCTGTCGAACGCCCTGCGCGGCTGGTTCGACGTCCAGCTTCACGACGTCTGAAGCCAGGCGTCAATCCAGCGAGATCTGGGCGCGTTCGCCAATGGCGCGAAAATCGCGGATCTCGCTTTCCATCTGCTCGCGAAAGGCCGGCCCCGGCATGAACACCGGCTCAAGCGCCAGGTCTCCCACCGACTTGCGCACCTGTTCGTCGGCCATCACTTCACGCAAGGCTGCCGACAGCTTCTCCATCACCGGCTCGGGCGTGCCGGCCGGAGCCACCATCGCATACCACCCCACCAGGTCAACCGACGGCATGCCGGCCTCGGTGAAGGTCGGCACGTCGGGCAGCTGCGCCACCCGATGCTTGCCGCTCACGGCCAGGGCGCGCACCTTGCCGGCACGCGCCTGGGGCGCCGCCGACGATACGGTATCCACCCCCAGCGCGATCTCGCCGCCGATCAAGGCCGTCACCATGGGCGCGCTGCCCTTGTAAGGCACGGGCGTCATGTCGGCACCGGCCGCCTCGGCGAACATCACCCCGGCCAGGTGCGGCGCCGAACCCGGCCCGAACGTGCCGTACATCAGCCCGCCCTTGGCGCTCTGGCGCTGTGCCAGCTCGGCCGCCTGCCGCAGATCCTGCGCCGGCAGGTCATTCTGGGCCAGCAGCACCAGCGGTGCCAAGGCAACGATGCCCACCTGGCTGAAGCTGGTGAGCGGATCGTAGGGCAAGCTCGACTTGAGCGCCGGCAGCACCGTGTAGGTCGTGCTGCCGGAGACCATCAGCGTGTAGCCATCCGGCTTGGCACGGGCCACGGCCTCGGCGCCGATCACGGTCGAGGCGCCTGGCCGGTTCTCGACGATGACCGGCTGACCCAGCTTGGGTGCCAACCGATTGGCCAGCAACCGGGCGACCGAGTCGGTGGCGCCTCCAGGCGTGAAGGGCACCACCAGCTTGATGGGCTGCTCCGGGTAGGCCGCCTGGACCGCGCCTGCGCCGGCCAGCAGGGTGGCAGCCAGCGCCGCCGTGAAAAGTCGGGGAATCATCAAGACACTCCAGAATCAGGAATTCGTGCTGGCAGCGCACAGCGCGCCGCCCTGTTCGCCCAGGTCCCAGAACAAGCCGGCCATGATGGCCAGGCCTTCGCGGGCCACGCTGCCAAGCAGATGTTCGTTAGGCGCATGCTGAGCGCAGGCCGGATACGAGTGCGGCACCCAGAGAGTGGGTAGACCCAGCAGATCGGCAAAGATATCGTTGGGCAGCGATCCTCCCAGATTGGGCAGCAGGGCCGGCGGCTGTCCGGTGGAACGCCGCAGCGACTCGGCGGCCCAGACCACCCAGGGGTTGTCCGGCGACAGACGCGTGGCGCCGGCCTGCATGCCGACGGTCACCTCGACATCGCCAAAGCCCGCCTCGCGCAAGTGCCTGCGCACGTGCTCGCCCAGATTGCGCCAATCGGTGCCGACCACGAAACGCAGCTGGCACCAGGCCGATGCCTGTCCTGGAATCGCATTGACCGGCTTGGCCGGATCGCCGGCGCCGAAGGTCAGGACATCCAGGCTATTCCAGCCGAACACCTGCTGCGGACCGCTCAGACCCGGCTCGCCCCAGTCGGCGTCGATCGCGGGGTCATCCTCGCCGCCACCGACCTCCAGGCTTTCCAGGGCCTGCAACACCGGCCCCGGGATGGGTGGCGGGCGCAAGCCATCGACCTGGATGCGCCCGCGCGCATCGACCAGGCTGGCAATGGCGTGCGACAGCACGATGGCCGGGTTGGACAGCAGGCCGCCCCAGTTGCCCGAATGGTAGGCGCGCTCACGCGCGTGCAGACGCAGTTCGAAATTGACCGCCCCACGCGAGCCCATGAACAGGGTCGGACGCCTGGCATTCAAACGCGGGCCATCGCTGGCCAGAAAGACATCGGCGGCCAGGAGATCGCGTTGCGCTTCGCAGAACGCCGCCAGCCCCGGCGAGCCAGCCTCTTCACCGGTTTCGATGAGCCAGGTGGCATTGAAGCCGAGCCTGCCTTGCCGGGCGCGCAACACCTGTGCCAGCGCCATCAGGTTGATCGTGTGCTGCCCCTTGTTGTCGGCCGTGCCACGGCCATACCAGCGGTCGCCCTCGATCTGTAGCCGCCAGGGATCGCGGCCC
The DNA here is from genome assembly GCA_023386765.1 of Pseudomonadota bacterium. Classification (GTDB taxonomy): domain Bacteria; phylum Pseudomonadota; class Gammaproteobacteria; order Burkholderiales; family Burkholderiaceae_B; genus Bordetella. The sequence continues at coordinate 9,664 of JAEWJD010000430.1, forward strand.
TCGGCCCAGCGCTCGGCGTTGCCGCGCACCACGTCCCCATGGCCATACAGCAGCACCGTCGGCAAGGCGGGATCCTCGATGCGGCGCGCCACCAGGATGGGCAGGTCCACGCCGGCAGGATTGGCATGGATGTCACAGGAGAACCCCATCTCGCGCAACGCCGGAACCAGCTCCTGGTTCAGATAGGCGTGCTGGGCCGGCGCCTGGGCCGGCACCTCGCTTTCGGTGGGATGGGCTACGCGGCGGGCCAGCGCTGCCTGCAGCCCGCCGTTGTCGAATTCACTGGCGGCATAGGCCAGGGCTTGTTCTCGGGTCACGTCTGTCTCAAGGGGGGGAAAAGAAACAGGCACAACAGTATTACGCCCCATGCATTGCCACAATTAGCAAATTGACATACAACCATTGCCTATTTGGCATCTCTCGGATGAACCTGAATGCTATCGCTGAGCCTGAAGTATTTCCTCGATGTCGCGCAACATGGCTCGATTGCCTCGGCCGCGCAGGCCAGCCATGTGGCGGCCTCGTCCATCAGCCGCCAGATCGCCAAGCTGGAAGACGCCGTCGGCGCGCCGCTGTTCGAACGCCAGGCGCGCGGCATGGTGCTCAGTCACGCCGGCCAGCAGCTCGCCGCCTACGCCAACCTGGCTGCCCTGGAGGCCGAGCGGGTCATTGCCGCCATCCGGGAGCGCCAGCAGCAAGGCGACGTCACCATCACGCTGGCCAGTACGGAAGGCTTTGCCCATCGCTTCCTGCCGGCGTGCATGGCCGACTTCCGACGGCGTCATCCCGAGGCGCGCTTTCACCTGAAGGTACAGCATCCCGACGAGGTCAATCGGCTCGCGCTGGAGGGCCTGGTACACCTGGCGCTGCGCTACACCACGGGCCAGGATGAACGTCTGAAAACGGAGTTCCTGGGCCGGGCACCGGTCTGCGCCATGATGTGCCGCCATCACCCGCTGGCCGGGCGCCGCAGCGTGGCCATGCGCGATCTGGCGCGCTGGCCGCTGTCGGTCAGCGACCCTGGCACGACCGCCCGGCAGTTATTCGATGCCGCCTGCGCCAACGCCGGGCTGCATATCGAGCCGGCCTACGTGGCCAACCAATCGGCTGTCTTCCTGCCCATGCTGCCGGGCAGCGACATCGTGCTGCTGTCAGGCTATCTGGCCGTGATGGATCTGCTGGAGGATGCCGGCCTGACCCTGCTGCCGATCACCAACCCAGAGATGCGCCAGCGCAGCATGCAGGTGGTGACGCTGCTGGGCCGCACCTTGCCGCCGCTGGCACGCGGGTTCGTGGATTTCGTCTGTGAACGGCTGTCGCAGGTGGCACGCCTGCCGCCGGCCTGAAGCGTTCAGGCGGCCAGAATGGCCTGCACCGCCTGGTTGGCCGCGGCCAGGCCCATCGCCGCCGTCACGGTGACCACCGAACCATAGCCGGCGCAGGAAAGGCCTTGCGGCGCGCTGCCGTCGCCGCCACCCTCGGCCCAGGCCGCCGGCAGAATGGCAGGCTGATCGAACCACAGGGCCTGCACGCCCATGCGCGGCACGCGCTTGAGCGCCCGGCCATGGGCGTCGCTGGCGCGCGGAAACCCGTGCTCACGGCGCAGGATATTGCGCAGCTTGGACAGCAGCGCATCATTGTGGGATTGCGACAGGTCACCCGCACGCAGGGTCAGCGGATCCGTCTTGCCGCCTGCCCCGCCGCACAACAGCATCGGGATGCCGCGGGCGCGCGCATGCAGCACCATGGCGATCTTGGCGGCAGCCTGGTCGGTGCAATCCAGCACCATGGCATAGTCGGCGCCCAGCACGTCGGCCACGTTCTCGGGCGACACGAAGTCGTCGACACAATGCAGCTGGCACGCCGGATTGATCGCCGCCACGCGTTGCGCCATGGCCTCGACCTTGGACTGGCCCAGCGTCGGCGTCAGGGCGTGGATCTGGCGATTGATATTGGACTCGGCAATATGATCCAGATCGATCAGGGTCAGGGCGCCAACACCACAGCGCGCCAGCGCCTCGGCTGCCCAGGACCCCACGCCGCCCAGCCCCGCCACCGCCACGTGGGCGTTGCGCAGGCGCTCGGGCCCCTGCGGGCCATACAGGCGGGACAGACCGCCAAAACGGCGATCGGCATCGATATCACAGGCGGGAGAAGCAGTCATGCCCGCTATTGTCCCACGACCGCATCGCCGCCCAGCGCCTGGTAGACCTGGACCTGGTTGCGCAGGCGCGCAAGCTGGTTCTCGTCGAGCGCCACCTCAGCCTGGCGACGCCGCTCCTGGGCATCCAGCCAGACCCGCAGGGCCACCGCGCCGGCGCGATAACGGGTTTCATAGAGCTGCTCGGCCTGCCGCGCCGCCGCCAGCGCCTGCTGCAACAAGGCCGCCTGTTCGGCCAGATACTGGCGGGCCGACAGGGCGTTCTCGACATCGGCCATGGCCTGGTAGAGCGTCTGGCGAAACTCGGTGACCAGGATTTCGTAGTCCTTGCCCGAAATGCGGATATTGAGCGCCATCTGCTGCCACTGCAAGAACGGCAGCGCCAGCCCCGCACCGAGCGTGGCTACCGGATTGGCCAGCAGATTGCCCAGTGACTGGCTGGCCGTACCCAGCGCGCCGGTCAGCGTCAAAGGCGGGTAATAGCTGGCGCGCGTGGCGTCGCTGCGGGCCAGGGCAGCACGCAGACGGGATTCGGCCGCGCGCAGATCGGGGCGGCGCGCCAGCAATTGGGCCGGCAAGCCAGCCTGCACCCCGGGGAGGGGGCCGTCCGGCAGACGCGGCGGATCTGCCATGATGCGATCGGGCGGGCTATCGAACAGGATCGTCAGGCCATTGATGGCTTCGACCCGTTGCTGCGCCAGATCGGTCCGTGCTGCCTGCTGGCTGGCCAGATTCTGGCGCGCTTCGGCGACCTCCAGCCCGGAGACGGCCCCGGCGGCATACTGCACCTCGACCAGCTCCAGCGTCCGGCGGGCGTAGGCAGTGCTCTCGTCGCTGTTGCGCAGGCGCTGGTTCAGGTAACCGGTCTGCCAATACAGCGTGGCGGTCGTGCCGATCAGGCTGAGGGCCGCGGCCTGGCGATCCTGCTCGCTCGCCTCCGCCTCCCATTCGGCGGCATCGCGCGTGCGCGCCAGTTTGCCCCACAGATCGACCTCCCAGCTGGCCGCCAGCTCGGTCGTGTTGTTGCGGGTATGGCGGCGCTCACCGCTCAGGTTGCGGCTGCGGTTGGCCGAGACGTTGCCGGAGAGCGTCGGATACAGGTCGGCCTGGGCCAGCCCGGCCTGCAGGCGGGCGCGCTGAACCCGCAGCGCGGCGGCAGCCAGGTCGTTGTTGCGGGCCAGTGCCGTTTCGATCAGGCCATCGAGTGCCGGGTCCTGGAAGTTTCGCCACCACGCCACGCCCTGCGGCGCGGCCGCCGGCTCCGGTGCCTGCCAATGCGAGGGCGTACGCACCTCGGGCGCCTCATAGGGCGTGGTCAGCAGACCGCAGCCCGCCAGCAGCGCCGGCAACAGCAGGGAGAAACGAAACGGGACCGACATCATTCGCGCGCCAGGGATTCGACCGGATCCAGCCGGGCGGCGTTGCGCGCCGGCAGGTAACCGAAGGCCACGCCGATAAGCGTGGAGCAGACAACGGCGGCCACCATGGAGGCCCCCGAGAACAGCATCTGGAAAGCCCCGCCGGTCAGTTTGGCAAAGGCCGCGCCAATGCCCAGCGACAGGCCGATGCCCAGCGCCCCGCCGATCAGGCACACCAGTACCGCCTCGATCAGGAACTGCTGCATGATGTCGCTGCGGCGCGCGCCCACCGCCATGCGCACGCCGATCTCCCGGGTACGTTCGGTCACGGATACCAGCATGATATTCATCACGCCGATCCCGCCGACCACCAGCGAAATCACGGCGATCATGGATACCAGCAGCGTCAAGGTGCCGGTGGTGCGCTCGACGGTCTGGCGGATGGTGTCCGTGTTGAAGAGGAAGTAATCCTTGATGCCATGGCGCTGACGCATCAGCTTTTCGATGGCCGCCTCGGCGGCCTTGGTCGGCATGCCATCGTTGACCCGCAGCGAGATCGAACGCAGGTGCTGCTGGCCCAGCAGCCGGCTCAGTACGGTCGTGTAGGGCAGCCAGACCTGCAAGGCATCGGCGTTGCCGAACAGCGAACTCTGGGGCTGTGTCACGCCGATCACCCGCAGCGGCACGGCTCCCAGAAAGATCACCTGCCCGATGGGGTCGGTATGGTTGCCGAACAGGGCCTTGCGCGCATTGGGATCGATCACGGCTTCCTGGCTGCGGCGTGCCACCGCCGTGGCATCGAAGAACTGCCCCTGCGCGATCTGCACACCGCGCACGCGGAAATACTGCTCTCCCACGCCCAGCACCGTTGCGTTGACCGACACATTGCGGTAGCGCAGCGTGGTCGAGGTCGAGACCTCCGGCGACACGCTGTCGGCGTAGGGCTGGCGCGCCAGTGCCTCGGCATCGGCCGGCACCAGCGTGCGGATGGAAGCCGCCTTCTCATCGCCGAAGTCCTTGCCGGGATAGATATCCACGGTATTGGTGCCCATGGCGCTGATGTCTTCGAGGATCTTCTGCCGCGAACCCGTGCCCAGCGCCACCACCGACACCACCGCTGCGATGCCGATCACGATGCCGAGCATGGTCAGGAAGGTGCGCAGGCGATGCGCCTGCATGGCCAGCAAGGCCATGCGCAAGGCCTCGCTGCCACGATCCAGCCAGGCGCGCCAGGCCGGCGCCTCGGCGGGCC
>JAEWJD010000016.1 GCA_023386765.1 Pseudomonadota bacterium
GCCGACAAGGTTGCCCGCGGCATCGAGATGGGTCGCCAGGCCAGCGGCCTCGAACTCTGACTTCAGCCAGGCGCGTGCCTGATCGAAGAGGGGGCTGAACGCGCGGCGGGTCCAGGGTTTACCCGGCTCGGTCATGTTGGCAAGGGTTTGCACACGTCCCCACAGGCGTTCGGCGTCAAGGGGCGGAAAAGCGTCAGGGTTCATGGGCGGCAACGGGCTGGCAGTGTCAGGTTGGCCGATTATGTCATAGGGCTGAAACGGATCTGGCCCGTGGGGAAGCCTTGGCTGGCATAGGTGCAACCGGATATGTTGTGGCTTGGCTGGGAAGCCGGGCGGCAAGTATGATGGCCGCTTTGCCGGAGCGCGCATTGCCGCCGCGATCCTGTCCGCGCGGCCCGGTCAACGGGCACGCCCAGGTCTGCCGTCTGCGGACCGTCTCCCCCGTTACGCAGGAGATCCTGCCCATGCAAGCAAGAACTGAAGCTTCCCTCCCGTCGCTGAATGTGCCGGCCTATGTGCGCCATCCGCGCCTGATCGAATGGGTACAGACGGTCGTGGCATTGACCCAGCCCGAACGCGTGGTCTGGTGCGATGGATCGCAGGAAGAATATGACCGTCTGTGCGAACAGATGGTGCAGGGCGGTACGATGCGCCGCCTCAATCCGCAAAAGCGCCCCAATTCCTACCTTGCCTGTTCCGACCCTTCGGACGTGGCCCGGGTGGAGGACCGCACCTTCATCTGCTCGCAGAACCAGGAGGATGCCGGACCCACCAACAACTGGGTTGCGCCGGCCGAGATGCGTGCGACCATGGATGGTTTGTTTGGCGGCGCCATGCGTGGGCGTACGCTGTATGTCGTGCCGTTCTCGATGGGGCCGCTGGGCTCGCCCATCGCCCATATCGGCGTGGAGCTTTCCGACAGTCCCTATGTCGTGGTCAACATGCGCATCATGACCCGCATGGGGCGTGCGGTCTGGGACGTGCTGGGCGAGGACGGCGCCTTCGTGCCTTGCGTGCACAGTGTCGGCATGCCGCTGGCGGCCGGGCAGGCGGATGTCGCCTGGCCCTGCAACCCGGTGAAGTACATCGTGCACTATCCCGAGACGCGTGAAATCTGGAGTTTCGGCTCGGGTTACGGAGGCAATGCGCTGCTGGGCAAAAAATGCTTCGCCTTGCGCATCGCTTCGACCATGGGCCGCGACGAGGGTTGGCTGGCCGAGCATATGCTGATCCTGGGGGTCACGTCGCCCAAGGGGCGCAAATACCACGTGGCGGCGGCTTTCCCCTCGGCTTGCGGCAAGACCAATTTCGCCATGTTGATCCCGCCGGCGGGCATGGATGGCTGGAAGGTCACCACCATCGGCGATGACATTGCCTGGATCAAACCGGATGCCCAGGGGCGCCTGCGTGCCATCAATCCGGAGGCGGGCTACTTCGGCGTAGCGCCGGGTACCAGCGAGAAAACCAATCCCAATGCCATGGCCACCTTGCGGGCCAACGTGATTTTCACCAATGTGGCCCTGACCGATGACGGCGATGTCTGGTGGGAAGGCATGACGCCGACGCCGCCGGCGCACCTTATCGATTGGCAGGGCCAGGACTGGACCCCCGAGATCGCACGCGAAACCGGCCGCAAGGCGGCGCACCCCAATGCCCGCTTCACCGCTCCCGCCTCGCAATGCCCCTGCATCGACCCGGAATGGGAGAATCCGCAGGGCGTGCCCATCGACGCCTTCATTTTCGGGGGCCGGCGTTCCAATACCGTGCCGCTGGTCAGCGAAGCGCGGATTTGGGTAGAGGGGGTCTACATGGCCGCCACCATGGGTTCGGAGACGACCGCGGCGGCCGCCGGCCAGCAGGGCGTGGTGCGGCGCGACCCGTTCGCCATGCTGCCGTTCTGCGGCTACAACATGGCCGACTACTTCAATCACTGGCTGAGCGTGGGCGAAGGCCTGGCCGCGCAAGGGGCCGTTCTGCCGCGCATCTATTGCGTCAACTGGTTCCGCAAGGGGCCCGATGGCAAGTTTGTCTGGCCCGGATTCGGCGAGAACATGCGCGTGCTGAAATGGATGCTGGCGAGACTGGACGGCACCATCGGCGGCCAGGAGCAGCACTTCGGCATTTCACCGGGCTACGGCGATATCGACTGGACCGGGCTGGAGTTCACGCCCGACCAGTTCGAGCAGGTGATCTCGGTTGACGCGCCAGCCTGGCAGGAAGAGCTGGCCCTGCATGACCGTCTGTTCGAGCAACTGGCGGCCCGCTTGCCGGCGGCACTGCCGCAGACGCGTCATGATATCGAGCGCCGTCTGGCCGGTTGATGATGCCGCAGCACAAACCTGTGCCGCCTTCGGGCGGCTATTTCTGCCTGCGCGGCGTGGCCGCAGCGGGTTTCGAACCGGCCGATCTGGATCTGGCCCAGGGCGAGTGCGTGGCCATCATGGGGGCTTCGGGGGCGGGTAAATCGCTTTGGCTGCGCCAGCTGGCGGATCTGGATCCGGGGGTGGGCGAAATCTGGCTGGACGGCGCGGCGCGCAGTGCCGTGAGCGGGCCGGCCTGGCGTCGCCGGGTGGTGTATTGCCAGGCGGAGGCAGGTTGGTGGGATGACGCCGTGGCTGTGCATTTCCCGGATTCCCAGGCCCTGGCGCCCCTGCTGCAGGCCCTGGGGTTGCGTGCCGAGCTGCTGCAGGCCCAGGTGCATGAGCTTTCGACCGGCGAGCGGCAACGCCTGGGCTTGGCCCGCGCGCTGCTGTTGCAGTCACCGGTTCTGCTGCTCGATGAGCCCACTGCCGCACTGGATGAGGCGGCGACCGAAAGGGTCGAACATTTGCTGCGCGAGCGCCAGCGAGCAGGCACCGTGCTGGTCATGGTGACGCACAACGCTGCCCAGGCCGACCGGCTGGCCGGACGGCAATTCCGCATCCAGGATCGCCGGCTGGTGGCGCGATGACGGCGGCCGTTTCCGTGACGGGCGTGCTGCCGCTGCAGGCCAGCGACCTGGTGATCGCCGCTTCCCTGGTGCTGGTGAGTGCCGGCATTTCCTTCTTCATGCGGCTGCACATGGAGCGCCGCATTCTCTGGTCGGCGCTGCGCAGCGTGGTGCAGCTGATGCTCGTGGGCTATCTGCTGCGGGCGGTGTTCGCACATGCCTCGCCCTGGCTGACGATCTCCGTCGCGCTGGTCATGATGGCCCTGGCCGCACGTGAGGTGGCTGCGCGCCCCGGGGAGCGCCTGCGCCGCGGCGGCAACGTCGGTATCGGTGCCTTGGCGGTCATCAGTACCACGGCGGTTACGGCTATCTTCATCCTGTCGACCGCCTTGCGTCCCGATCCCTGGTACGACCCGCGCTACCTGATTGCCCTGGTGGGGATCGTCCTGGGCAGCGTGCTCAATGCAGCCAGCCTGTCGCTGGACAACATGCTGGCCGGGGCGCGCCGGGAACGGGCAGGGATCGAGGCACGCATCGCGCTGGGCGCCAGCAGCGCGCAGGCTTTCGCCCGCCTGATGCGCGAGTCCGTCAGGCGGGGCCTGGTGCCGGCCATCAACCAGATGGCGGCAGCCGGGATCATCACCTTGCCCGGCATCATGACCGGCCAGATCCTGGCCGGCATGGACCCGGTCGAGGCGGTCAAATACCAGATCCTGCTGCTGTTCCTGTTGTGCGGTGCCAGTGCGCTGGCGGCCATCGGCACCGCCTGGCTGGCGATGCGTCGCTTAAGCGACGGGCGTGCCCGTCTGCGTCTGGATCGTCTGCATGGGCACTGACGCCTCCTCAACCCTGCGGGTGGCAGGGTTTGCGCCGGTGGCAGACGCCGATGCCCGCATCCTGATCCTGGGTACCATGCCCGGCGTGGTGTCCTTGACCGAGGCGCGCTATTACGCCAACCCGCGTAATGCCTTCTGGCCGATTGCTGCGCAATTGTTCGGCGTGGTTCAGGCCTCGCCCTACGAGGCACGCCTGCAAGCCTTGCGCCAGGCGGGAGTGGCGCTGTGGGACGTGCTGGCCGATTGCGAGCGCCCCGGCAGCCTGGATGCGGCCATTGTGTCGGCGACTGCCGTCCCGAATGACTTCGGGGCTTTTTTTGCCGCGCATCCGGCCTTGCAGGTGGTGGGCTTCAATGGCGCCCGTGCGGCCCAACTGTACCGCCGCCATGTGCTGCCGACGCTGGGGGCGCAAGCGCCGGCCCTGCGTTACGTGGCGCTGCCGTCCACCAGCCCGGCACACGCCGCCCAGGGTTTCGAGCAGAAGCTCGCCGCCTGGCGTGTGCTGCTGGCCGGACAGGGCGGCTAGCCGGCCCGCATTTCCAGCGTCGAACGCTCCAGGAAACGCTCGAAAGCGCCCAGGAAGGCCTGCTCGGCAGCGCTGAGCTTGCGCGCACCGTGCCAGGTCAGGAACACGTCCATCTCGGCGACCGGCTGCTCGGGCGGCAGGCGCCGCAATTCACCGGCCTGGACGTCCTGGCCGATCAAGTGTTCCGGCAGGCAGCTCAACCCCAGGCCCGCGATCACCATGCGGCGGATTTCCTCGATGTAAGGCGAGGTCCCGATGATGCGGCCGGTAAATCCTTGCTGGTCGCGAAAGATCGTCAATGGCGAGAGGGTGTCGCCCAGCTGATCGCTGGCGAAACAGATGAAGTTCTGGTCGCGCAATTCGTCGAGCTGCACCTGACGGCGCGCGAATAGGGGGTGGTTGCGGCCGCAGACCAGCACATAGCGGTGGCGCAGGAAGAGCCGGCGCTGCAGGACTTCGATGGGCTGGCGGCATAAGCAAAGCCCCAGGGCGGGAACGCGCTTGGTCAGGGTGTCGAGGATCACGGCGCTGGGCATGACGTCGACGTTGTACTCGACCTGTGGATAGCGGCGATGGAACTGCGTCAGGAAGTCATCGTAGGCCGCGCTCTGGATCTTGCTCATGACCAGCAGGCGCAGGGTGCCGGCCACTTCGTGCTGCTCGGTGGCGGCGGCTTCGTCGATGCGCGCCACCATGCCGTACATTTCCCGCGCCAGCCGATAGATTTCCTCGCCCAGGCCGGTGAGCCGGAACTCGCCGTGACGGCGATAGAGCAACAGACCGCCGACGGCCTCCTCCAGGCGCTTGAGGGCCTGGCTGACCGCAGGCTGGCTCAGGTGCAGAGCGCCGGCCGCGCGCCCCACACCGCGCTCCTGCACCACGAACATGAAGGTGCGCAGCAGGTTCCAGTCCAGGCGTTCGGGGGCCAGCGGCGAGGCAGGCTTCTTGGGTGGCGGCGTCGAGGGCATGGCAGATGAAAAAGGCGGCCCGGGGGCCGCCTTGCTGGGGCGCAGGCGGGGGATCAGGCGCGGGCCAGACCGTTGAAGAAACGCTCGGCGTTATCTTCCAGGCCTTCGATATAGTAGCCGCCTTCCTGCACGATCAGGGTAGGCAGGCCCAGGGTGCCGATGGCCTGGCCCAGCCGGTCGAAACCGTCGGCGCTCAGCGCGACCACCGATTGCGGATCTTTCTCATAGACGTCAAAGCCCAGCGACAGCACCATCGCGTCGGGCTGGAACAGCGCGATGGCGCGGCGCGCCTGGTCCAGGCGGTCAAAGAATACGCCTTCGGGCGAGCCGTGCGGCATGGGCAGGTTGATGTTGAAGCCCAGGCCCTCGCCGGCGCCGCGCTCGTCTTCATAGCCGGCGACCACGGGATAGAAGTTCTCGGGGTCCCCATGGATGGAGATGTACAGCACGTCATTGCGCTCGTAGAAGATCTCCTGGATGCCCTGTCCGTGGTGCATGTCGGTATCGAGCACGACAACGCGGCCGAAACGCTGGCGCAGCATCTGCGCGGCGATGGCGGCATTGTTCAGGTAGCAGAAGCCGCCGGCCGCATCGCGACGGGCGTGGTGGCCGGGCGGGCGGCACAGCGCGTAGGCCTGGCGGTCGCCGTCGAGCAACGCCTGGGCGCCGGCAATGGCGCATTGCGCGGCCCAATAGGCCGCGCGCCAGGTGTTGGGGCCGACCGGGCAGCTGCCATCGGCCAGGTAGCGCGCGGCCTGCGCCAGCACGCCACGCAGGGCATTGGGTTCACGTACGAACACGTTGGAGACGACTTCATCGCCCCAATCCTGCGGCAGTTGCTTCCAGCGCGGGTGGGCCTCCTGCAGAAAACGCAGATAATCCAGCGCGTGCACGGCGCTGATGGCGCCGGCGCCGGCGTCGGCGGGTTCGATCAGGTCGAACTGGAGCTTGCGCACGCCTTCGACCAGCGCGTCCAGGCGGGCCGGCACCTCCTGGGGCTTGCGCATCATGCCGCGTGAGAAGTAGGTCTGCGGGTGATGCAGTTTCTGGTCCGGATGGTAGAAAGTCTTCATCGTTTCAATCCTTGAAAAACGGCTCAGGCGGCCGCGTCATGTTGACGCCGGGTGGACAGGAACAGTACCGACAGCATGGACAGCAGAGACAGGGCGCTGAACAACAGGGCCAGCGGCCACCATTGCCCCTTGAAGCTCTGCGCCAGGATGGTGCCGACAATCGGGGTAAGGCCGCCGAATATGGCGCCCGAGAGCTGGTAGGCCATCGAAATGCCGGTATAGCGAATGCGGGTCGGGAAACTGTCGCTGACGTAGCCGGCGATCACGGCGTAATACGCGCCGATGAACAGCACCGCCAGGCCCACGCCCAGCGTGAGCGAGCTGCGGGTGCCCATGTCCACCAGGTTGAACATGACATAGGGCGTGAAGATGGACAGGAAAGAGGTGATGATCAGGAAGCGGCGATAGCCGATGCGCGAGCCGATGTAGGCCGACAGCGGTGTGATGAAGAACTGCATCACCGACACCAGCAGCAGGCTGTCCAGCACCAGGGCGCGTGACAGGCCGACATACTGGGTGGTGTAGGCCAGCATGAAGGTGCTGGTGAAGTAGAAACCGGCGATGCCCAGCACGTTTGCGCCGATGGCCAGCACCAGCATGCCCGGCGCGCCGCGCAGCACTTGCAGCAGCGGCGCCGATTCGCGCGCCTGGCGGGCGGCACTTTCCTTGGCCTTTCTTTCCTGTTCGGCCAGGAAGTCAGGCGACTCCTTGACGCTTACGCGGATGGCGAAACCCACCACCAGCAGTGCTGCGCTGAACAGGAAGGGTACGCGCCAGCCCCAGCTCATGAATTCAGCGTCGTCCAGCGAGGTCACCAGCTTGAACATCAGCATCGACAGGATCAGGCCGGCCGGGCTGCCCAACTGGGCAAAGGAGGCGAAGAAGGTGCGTTTTTTCTGGTCTGGGGAGTGTTCGCCGGCCATCAGCACTGCGCCACCCCATTCGCCACCCACGGCGATACCCTGGATGAAGCGCAACACCACCAGCAACACCGGTGCCCACACGCCAATGGTGGCGTAGGTGGGCAGCAGGCCGATCAGCACCGTGACCGTGCCCATCATCAGCAAGGTGATCACCAGGGACTTCTTGCGCCCGATACGGTCGCCGATGTGTCCGAAGATGGCGCCGCCCAGCGGCCGCGCGAAGAAGCCCACGGCAAAGGTGCCGAAGGCGGCCAGGGTGCCATAGAAGCCGTCCACCGACGGAAAGAACACCTTGCCAAAGACCAGGGCTGCCGCCGTGGCGTAAATATAAAAGTCATACCACTCGATCATCGTCCCGACGAAGGCGGCGACCGAGGCGCGCACCGGTTGGTGCGTCGATTGTGTTTTCCCCTGCATTTTTTTATCTCGCAAGCAATCAAAGGCGGCGGGATGCCTCGATCTTTATACGTCTGCCCTTGTGCATAATAAAAATTCTATTTTTTTATTCAATGCATTTGTCTGGCTTATGTGCTGGCGCTGCCAGCTCGCCGTCGGACCTGAAAAGAGCCTGGAACCTGCTCTTTAAGAGCAATGGAATCAAAGGCTTGTCAGATACGAAGAAGGCGCGCCCCCGGGGGGGGGGGCGGGCGCGGAGGACGGGCGGGCG
>JAEWJD010000117.1 GCA_023386765.1 Pseudomonadota bacterium
CGCCCGCCAGGGCGCAGCCGGCCACCACCAACAGCGGCGCCACCCGCCCCACCACCAGCAGTCCAAACGCGGCCAGCGCCACGGCAAACGCGGCACGATCGGTGATCGCGCTGGTCCAGACGGGGTCATACAACGCGGCCAGCAGAATCCCCACCACCGCGGCATTCACGCCCGCCAGGATGCGTGGGGCCAGCGCATGATGACGCCAGCGCTCCCAGAACGGCAGTACACCCGCGACCAGCAGCAGACCCGGGGCGAACACCGCCACCAGCAGGATCAGGCCGCCCAGCCAGCCGCCGAACGGCGCCGGCATCACCATCCCCAGATACGCCGCAAAACTGAACAAGGGCCCCGGCACCGCCTGCGCCGCGCCATAGCCGGCCAGGAATACGGTCTCGCTCACCCAGCCGGTCTCCACCACGCCGGCCTCCAGCAAAGGCAGCACCACATGCCCGCCGCCGAACACCAGCGCACCGGCCTGGAACACCGTGGCCACCGCGGGCAGCGCCAATCCGCCCACCCCTACGGCCAACACGGGCAGACCCAGCAGCAACACCGCACACAAGCCCAGCAACGCCGCCCCCTGCCGGGGCGAGACCGGACAGCCGGCCTCGCGCAAGGCCGGCGCGGACGCCCCTGCCCGCCTCAACGCGCCAAAGGCCGCCCCGCCCAGGATGGCGGTCAGTTGCCCGCCCGACCCCGGCCAGACCAGCGTCAACAGGGCCGCCCCCACCGCCAATCCGGCACGCGAGCGATCCGGGCAGAGCGCGCGTCCCATTCCCCAGACCGCCTGGGCCACCACGGCCACGGCGGCGATCATCAGGCCCTGCCCCAACCCGACGGCCAGCGGGCCGCTGCCCTGCATGGCCCCGAACGCGAAAGCCATCAGCAACAATGCCGAAGGCAGCGTGAAGGCCGCCCAGGCCGCCAGCCCGCCGAGCCAGCCGGCGCGCTGCAACCCCAACGCAAAACCGACCTGGCTGCTGGCCGGTCCCGGCAGAAACTGACACAAGGCGACCAGATCGCTGTAGGCCTGGTCATCCAGCCAGCGCCGGCGCGCCACGAATTCATTGCGAAAATACCCCAGATGCGCCACCGGCCCGCCAAAGGACATCAGGCCGAGCCTGAAAAAGGCCAGCAGCACTTCCAGCGGCGAGCCACGTGCCGCCGAAGGCGCGGCAGCGCCAGGGGGAGGGGAAGACAGGGACATGCGCAGGCTCCAGACAGACAACAGGCCTGGGCGGCGCCATCGCGCCGCCCAGGCCGCCACTCTATCGCCTGCAGGCAGGCCGCGCCAGTTCAGGCACCGGCCTGCAGGCTGCCGCTACGCAAACCGATCTGCCAATAGAGTCCGCCGCCGATCATGCCGCCTTCGACCGGAATGTCCGCAGCGGTAATGTAGGAGGACTGAGGGCTGAGCAGAAACAGCGCCACCTGGGCGATCTCCTGCGGATCAGCCCCACGCCCCAACGGCGTGGCCAACCGGTTGCCTTCATAGAACTGTGCCGCGCGCGCCGCATCGTGCTCCGCATTGGGCGTGCGCGTCATGGGCGTGTCGACCAGGCCGGGGCAGATGCAATTGACCCGGATCTGACGCTGCGCGAGGTCGATGGCCGCCGCCTTGGTCAGGCCGCGCAAGCCCCATTTGCTGGCGGTGTAGGCGGCACTGAAGTACCCGGTCAGGCCGGCAGTCGAGGAAATGTTGACGATCGACGCGCCCGCCGGCATCAAGCCGGCCAGGTGATGGATGGCGAAAAAGGCCCCCGACAGATTGACGGCCATCACCCGCTCCCATTCGGACGCCGAGGTCTGCGTGACGGTCTTGCGCAGCGTAATGCCGGCATTGTTGATCAGCCCGTGCACCGCCATGCCTTGGTCGCGCAGCCGCCCGGCCAATGCCGCCCAGGCCCCCTCGTCGGCCACATCCAGGGCCTGGATGCGCAGGCGCTGCGGATCGCTGGCGCAGTGCTCGCGCAGCGCCTGCCAGTGAGCCGGGTCATCGTCCAGATCCAGCGCGATGACGCAGGCCCCGGCATCGAACAGCGCCCGGACCTCGGCGGCGCCCTGACCGCGCGCCGCGCCGCTCACCACCACCACTCGGCCGCTCCAGAAGTCACCCATGCATGCATCCCCCATCGATGACCAGCGTATGGCCGGTCACATACGAAGACAGCGGGCTGACGAGATACAGCACGCCATTGGCCACCTCCTGCGGCTCGCCCAGACGTCCCAGCGGGATTTTCGCCAGGTACTGATCACGCAGGGCCGCATCGGCATGCATCCAGCTGCTCATCGCGGTGTCGATATAACCCGGCGCGATCGCATTGACGCGCACGCCCCGTTCCCCGAACTCCAGCGCCAGGCATTTAGTGGCGTGATGCACGCCCGCCTTGGCGGCGGCATAGTCCACGCAGTTGGGCCTCGCCTTGAGGCCGGCATAGCTGGACAGATTCACAATGGCGCCGCCCCGTGTCATGTGGCGCGCCGCCGCACGCGCGCCGAACACCGCCGAGCGCAGGTTCACGTTCAGGCTCTGATCCCAGGCTTGCGAGGTCAGGTCCAGGGCCGGCGAGCGCGCCAGCATGCCGGCGTTGCTGACCCAGATGTCCAGCCGCCCGTGGCGGTGCGCCACCGCGTCGGCCAAGGCATCGATCTGCGCCACATCGCCGACGTCCAGCGTCATGAAGCCGGCCTGCCCGGGTGGCGCCTGGATATCGGTGGGCACCACCGTGGCACCCGCCGCGCGCAGCGTCTGCACGATCCGGGCGCCGATTCCGCCGGCCGCCCCGGTCACCACGGCCACCTTGCCGGCCAGGTCGATAAGACTATTCAGTTTTTCCATCGTTGTGCCACGTTGTAGAGAATTCGATTCAGCGATCCGTGGCCAGCGACCCGTCTGCACGGATATCTGCCAGGTCCACCCCCTTGGTTTCGCGGATCAGGAAGCCCGCCACCACCGCCAGCAGCCCCAGCACCATCACGTAGATGAGGTAGACGTGATGCTGCCCGCTACCGGACAGATAGGCATTGAGATAGGGTGCGGTGCCACCGAAAATGGCCACCGACAGCGAAGACACCAGGCCCACGCCCTGGGCACGCGCCTGCGTCGGCACCTGTTCGGACACGATGGCCGGATAGATCGCCGCGATCAGTGACCAGGCCGCCAGCCCCAGCCCCTGGGCGATGAAGAGCGACATCGGCTCGGTCGTGACGATCACCGAGATCGGGTAGGTGACGGCCATCACCGACAGGCCCCAGGCAATGACCACCGGCTTGCGGCCGAAGCGATCCGACAGCCAGCCGCAGACCGGCAGCCAGAACAGACACAGCAACTGCGCCAACAGGCTGGCCCGATAGGCGCCGGCTGCATCCATGCCCTGGGCGATGGCCGTGGCCGGCGCAAAGGTCACCCAGGTGTAATAGGCGATATTGGAGGCCGCCGAAATCATCACGATGTTCATGGCGATGCGCAGCTTCTGGCGCAGGCTGAGCTTGACCGGCGCGGCTTCGCTGCGCTGCTCGGCGAACACTTCGGATTCCTCGGCACTGCGACGCAGCACCAGCGCATACAAGCCCACCACGCCGCCCATGGCAAAGCCGATGCGCCAGCCATAGTCGGCCATGGCCTCGCCGCCCAGGGCGGAGGCCAACGCGGCAGCCAGGGCCGTGGCGGCCATCACCCCAATGGACACGCTGACAAACACCGAGCTGGACCACAGGCCACGCCGCTCCTTGGGCGCGATCTCGGCCACATAGGTATACGACACACCGGACTCGCCGCCATGCGCCAGGCCCTGCAGCAGGCGAAAGAACAGCAGCAGGCCGGAGGCGGCCAGCCCGATGCTGTCATAGGTCGGGATCAGGGCGATGCCCACACTGCTCAGTGCCAGCAGCATCATGGTCATCACCAGGGTGCGCTTGCGCCCGATGGTGTCGCCCACCTTGCCGAACAGCCAACCGCCCACCGGCCGGGCGATGAAGCCCCCGGCAAAGACGGCCAGCGTTGCCAGCAGGGCCGATTTCGGATCGGTGCGTTCAAACAGATTTGCGGCCAGATAGACCGAGAAGGTGCCGTAGAGCGTCCAGTCGAACCACTCCAGGGCATTGCCGATGGCGGCGGCGCGCAGGGATTTCTTCTGTCCCTCGGTTGCGCGTTGTAGGTGTTCCATAGTGTCCCCTCCTGATGAATGACTTATTTGAGATGCTGCTCGAACCAATCCGCGGCCGCCTGGCTGGTGGTCGCAAAGTGTTCCTGATAGACGCTGTAATGCCCGCCGGGCAGCTGCAACAGCGACTTGGGTTCAAAGGCTTGCTGGTAACTGTGTTGCTGCAGATCGGTCGGCGTCAGCACGTCGTCATCGGCCACGATCATGAGCAAGGGCGTGGGTGCGATGCGGCGGATATAGGCGCCCGGCAGATAGGCGCGCGCCAGTTCCAGCGATCGCAGGGTCACGCGATTCTCCCAGGCCGGACAACGGCGCGCCTCGGCGCTCATGTACTCGTAGGAGTCGCGTCCCGGATAGGCCACTGGCGCGCTGCCATCCGGATCGATCAGGCCGATCTCGCCCGGGGGCAGGCCGGCATCGCGCTGCTCGCGATCGTCCTGCAGGCGTTGACGCAGCTGGGCTGCGCCGGCGCGGCGCTGGCCGGCGGCATGGCCATCGGTGGTCGGCACCTGGCTCACCACGCAGGCCACGCGCCGGTCCAGGGCCGCCACCACCAGCACATGGCCGCCGCTATAGCTCGACCCCCATATCCCGACCTTGTCCGCACGCACCTCGGCGCGCCGGCGTACATAGGAGATGGCCGCACGGAAATCCTCGATCTGTGCCCAGGGGTCGATTTCCTGGCGCGGCAGCCCGTCACTGCGGCCCAGGCGGCGGAAGTCGAAGGTCAGCGCGGCACAGCCGCGCGCCACGAAGGCGGCGGCATAGTCCTCCAGGTCGCCCCCGGCGTTCATGGCCCAGCCATGCGCCAGCACCACGACCGGCCAAGGCCCGTCACCCGTCCCGGGCAGGTAGAACCGCCCTCTGATCGTGTCGCCTGCCACCGCAAATTCAATCGACTCAACCGATCGATCATCGGAGACGGCTTGACCTTTCCCGGCTTCTCGGGAACCCTTTCCAGACTGCATACTTGACGCTCCAGGATTCAAAATTCCTGGCGGAAGTATGCGAGGACGCCTCAAGGCGAACAAGCAGCAAAAAGGCCCCGATCAATCGGAATTACCGATTGATCGGTTTTTCCCCTCCTGGCTGGAATCCCATGGAACTACGACAACTGGAGTGTTTTCTGGCCGTGGCCGAACTATTGCATTTCGGCAAGGCTGCCCAGCGCCTGCACATGAGCCAGTCCAGCGTGTCGGAGGCCGTGCGCAACCTGGAACATGCCTTGGGCGGCGCCCTCTTTGACCGCAGCAGCCGGCGCGTGGCGCTCACCCCGCTGGGCGAAGCCCTGCGTCAGGAGGCCGGGCCGGCCGTACTGCGCCTGAACACGGCCTGGCAGGAATGCCGGCTGATCGCCGCCGGACGCAAGCGCGAACTCAAGATCGGCTTTCTGGGCGGCGGCTTCTATGAACTGCACCAACCGCTGGTCAGCGAATTCACCGCGCTCTATCCCGGCGTGAACCTGGAGTTTGTGGAGCTGACCTACGTGAGCCACTTCTCCGCCGTCACCGATGGGGTGGTCGATGTCGCGTTCTGCCGTCTGCCGCTGGGTGGCGAGGGCCTGCGGCGCGGCCCCGTCGTAATGCTGGATCAGCGCATGCTCTGCGTGCCGCGCGATCACCCCCTGGCCGGCGAAACCCTGATCAGCCCGGAATGCCTGGCGCACGAGAAACTGGCACGCCTGGTACCCGGCTCGGTCAGCAACGAATGGAGCGACTACCACTTCCCGCGCCACACCCCCAGCGGCCACCCCATCGCCGACGGCCCGACCGTGCGCACCATCCGCGAAGCAATCTCCGTCGTCACCTCGCGCCAGGGCGTCTTCATGATCACCCGCCGCGCCCAGCGTTACTACGACACCCCCAACATCGCCTTCGTGCCTATCGACCTGCCCGCCATGCCTTCGGCACTGGCCTGGCGGGCCGACGACAACCGTACCGTGATCGCGGACCTCAACGCCTTGCTCATGCGTATCGCGCAACGTCACGGCACCATCCCGCCTTGACCCCGGATTGTTGACAATCTAGCTTTTGCAGGACGTTTTTCCTATAATCCGGGGGCCAACTGCTTAGCGATTGTCGACATGAAGTCCAAAATCCTGCCCCTCCCCCTGCCCAACGGCGGCGAATCGGAAACCCTTTCGGACCAGGCTTTCCGGCAGATCCTGTCGGCCATCGTCCAGGGAGAGATTGCGCCGGGCAGCAAGGTCTCGGAACTGGAGCTTTCGCGCACCTACGGCATCAGCCGGGGGCCGCTGCGTGAAGCCATCCACCGCCTGGAAGGTCAGAAGCTGCTGGTGCGCGTGCCGCACGTGGGCGCGCGGGTGGTCTCGCTGTCGCAACAGGAACTGTGCGAGCTCTACCAGATCCGCGAATCGCTCGAAGGCATGGCCTGCCGCCTGGCCGCCGAGCGCATCACACCGGCCGCCATGGACGAGCTGCGCCGCGTCTTGCAGGCCCATGAGCGCGACGAAGCTTTCCAATCGGGGCGCGGCTACTACCTCCAGGAAGGCGACTACGACTTCCACTATCGCATCGTGCAGGCCAGCGGCAATCAGATGCTGATCCGCCTGCTGTGCGACGAGCTCTACCAGCTTGCCCGCATGTACCGAATCCAGTACTCGGCCACGCCACACCGACCCCGGCAGGCTTATGCCGAGCACCACCGCATTCTCGACGCCATCGGCGATGGCGACGGTGAATTGGCTGAACTCCTGATGCGCCGCCACATCCGCGCATCGCGTCTCAACATTGAAAACCAGATCGCACAGGGCAACCTGGAGCGCACCGAGGCATGAACACCAACTATCGCAAGCCCCTGCCGGGCACCAGCCTGGATTATTTCGATGCACGCGCCGCCGTCGAGGCGCTGTCTCCCGGCGCCTACGAGCGCCTGCCGTATACCTCGCGCGTGCTGGCCGAGAACCTGGTGCGCCGCTGTGACCCGGCGATGCTCGACGATGCGCTGCGTCAGCTGATCGAGCGTCGCCGCGAGCTGGACTTCCCGTGGTTCCCGGCCCGCGTGGTGTGCCATGACATCCTGGGCCAGACCGCCCTGGTGGACCTGGCCGGCCTGCGCGATGCCATCGCCGAGAAAGGCGGCGACCCGGCCAAGGTGAATCCGGTGGTGCCCGTGCAACTGATCGTGGACCACTCGCTGGCCGTGGAGCACGGTGGCTTCGAGCCCGATGCCTTCGAGAAGAACCGCGCCATCGAAGACCGCCGCAACGAAGACCGCTT
>JAEWJD010000165.1 GCA_023386765.1 Pseudomonadota bacterium
CCGGGCGCGCCACATGGGCAACTGCCCGCGCAGCACCGGATTATCGAAGAAAGGCACGCGTCTCATTGCGTGCCTCCGATGGCTTCAGGCTGCACCATGTAGACGGTGCGATCCGGTGCGATGGGAATCATCTTGAGTTCCTCCCGCCCGGCCCTGTCCACCCGCGCATTGCGCGCCAGTTCCGCCCGCTCTAGCTGGAGCCTGCGCCAGTTCGTGTCCAGATCGCGGGCCTCGGCCTGCCCACGCCCCCACTCTATATAGAGCAGGCGCGACTGATACCGGCTGGTGACCAGGGAAATGGCCGACAGCATCAGCAAAGCCGCAACGACGAGGCAGGCACGGCCCATCAGCGACGCCTCCCCTTGGCAGCGGATTCGCCCGGCTGGCGCTGCACCGGAACGAAGCCCGCACCGCGGCTGGCCGCCAGGGGCTCCAACGTGCGTTCGGCAGCGCGCAGGATGGCCGAGCGGGAACGTGCATTGGCCGCCACCTCATCGGGGCTGGCCACCACCTTGCCCAGGGAGTGCAGGATCGGTTGTGGCATCTCGCTCTCGCGCAGGGGCAGACGTGCATGCGCGGCAGCCGGCCTGGCCGCCGCCGCGATGCACTGTTTGACCATGCGGTCTTCAAGCGAGTGGAAACTGATCACCGCCAACCTCCCCCCTGGTGCCAGCAGATCTATAGCTGACGCGAGGGCGCACGCGAGCTCTTCGAGCTCCCGATTGATGTAAATCCGTAGAGCCTGAAAGGTGCGTGTGGCCGGATGTTGCCCCTTTTCGCGCGTGCGGACGGCGCCGGCGACGCACTCGGCAAGTTCGAGCGTGGTGCGCAGCGGCCGTGTTGCGCGGCTAGCAGCAATCGCCTTTGCAACCTGAAAAGCAAACCGTTCTTCGCCATAATCTGCGATCACCTCCCGCATTTCTTCCACACTGGCTTGCGCCAGCCAATCCGCGACCGTGGGGCCGCGACTCGTATCCATACGCATATCGAGAGGCCCGTCCCGCATGAACGAGAACCCCCGGTCCGCATCGTCGATCTGCGGGGACGACACCCCCAGATCCAACATCACCCCATCCACCTGACCGATGCCGCGCTCGGCGAGCGCCTCGGCCATGGTGGCAAAACCGTCGTGCACCACCGTCACCCGGGCATCGCTGGCGGCCAGCGCCTGCGCCACCGCGATCGCCTGGGGGTCCTTGTCGAACACCACCAGGCGCGCCTCGGGCCCAAGGCGGGAGAGCAGCTCGCGGCTGTGCCCGCCACGCCCAAACGTGCCATCGACAAACACACCTCGGGTGCGGCGATGCTCGGCGGCCGCGGTGTCCTGGGCGCGCGCGCGGGTGGCACCCTTGCCGCCGAAATCGGCCTGCAACAAGGCATCCACCGTCGGCTCCAGCAGGACGGGCCTGTGCTCGAATTCCATACTCGGCTTCAGAACGAAAACTGGTTCAACACGTCCGGCATCCCCTGAGCCATGTCTTCCGCCTCGCGGCGGGCTAGGGAAGCGGCATCCCACAACTCGAAGTGCGCACCCATACCCAGCAGCATCACATCGCGCGTCATACCGGAAGCGTTGCGCAGTTCGGGGGCAATCAGCACTCGGCCGGAACCATCGATTTCGACATCCTGGGCATTGCCCAGGAGCAGGCGCTGCAGCGCTCGCGCCGACATGGGAAACGCGGCGATCTGCTCACGCTTCTTTTCCCACTCGGGCCGCGGATACACCAGCAGGCAGCCATCGGGGTGCCGGGTCAAGGTCAGGCGGCCCTCCGCCTGCGAAACCAGGGCGTCACGATGCCGGGTCGGGATCGAGATCCGGCCCTTGGCATCCATCGTGAGCGCACTGCTTCCTTGAAACACCCGTTTGCCCCACTTATTTGCACAATTTCCTACTTTTTCCCACTCTACGGGAAGCACACAACGGGGTCAAGTTAGCGGTTGCAATTTTTTCAATCACAACAAGGACTTAGAGCAAATTGTAAACAGGCGGGGAAGAAAACATCCTGAGAAATCAGGGTCTTGCGGAGACAACTAAAAGTCCTTCGTCAACAAATCGCCGCAAACCGTCCCCATCTCGCTCGGACACGATCCCAGAGATTGCGCCATGACGCCGCCGGCGGCCCCCCGGTTCGGGGCCGCCTGGCAGATGAGTAAAGGGGGAGGCAAGACAGATCTATAGGCCGGATTCTGTACGCCGGGTTTCCCCGGCGGGCAATCATTCCTCTGGGCGTGCCATTGCTGACACGCTCTAGCCACCTACCCGCATGCTCGAACGAGCCGCCCTTTCCGGCCACGAAGGCCGTGCGCATGCCTATTTGATGTTGCTCCGGGTAGAGGTTGCCGCGTTTCACCCTGCAGTGCCGGCGGCTGTTACCAGCCGCCACCGCACGGAGATGGCCGTGCCGGTGCGCCCCGAAGAACGCCCGCCCCGCAGACTCGTCTCTGTGGCCCTATTCCTCAGCCCGACGCTTGCGCGCCGGACCGGACGGCCGTTAGCCGCTACCCTGCCCTGTGGAGTCCGGACCTTCCTCGATGACTTGCGCCACCGCGATTGCCCGATCTGTCTTGCGGCCGATATTGTAGTACAGCAACCCTGTCTGTCCGTTCCTGCGACAATACAGCCCATCTCAGCAGTTCAGACTCTCATGGCTCAGCACACTCTCCTCACCCTGACCGGCGTCCAGTTGGCCTACGGTCACCACCCTTTGCTCGATCATGCCGACTTCACGATCCAGGCAGGCGAGCGCATTGGCCTGATCGGACGCAACGGCGCGGGCAAGTCTTCGCTGCTACGCCTGCTGGATGGCCGCAGCCAACCCGATGATGGCGACATCAGCCGCATGTCCGGCCTGCGGGTCATCACCGTCGAACAGGAACCGGTGCTCGACGAAACGCGCACCGTCTACGACGTGGTCTGCGATACCGATGAGCACTCCGAGGACTGGCAACGCCCTGCCCGGGTACGCGCCACCCTGGAAAAACTCGGCCTGCCCGCCGAAGCCCTCATCGCCGGACTGTCCGGCGGCACCCGCAAGCGGGTGGCGCTGGCGCGCGCGCTGGTCGAGCAACCCGACCTGCTGCTGCTGGACGAACCCACCAACCACCTGGACTTCGAGGGCATTGCCTGGCTGGAAGAGATGCTGCGCGGCTGGAAAGGCGCCGCCGTCATCATCACCCATGACCGGCGCTTCCTGGATGCCGTGGCCACCCGCATCGTCGAACTCGATCGAGGACGCCTGCTGAGCTTTCCCGGCAACTTCAGCCAGTGGCAGGAACGCAAAGCCCAATGGCTGGAATCCGAGCGCCTGGAGCAGGCCCGTTTCGACAAGCTGCTGGCCCAGGAAGAGGTCTGGATCCGCAAGGGCGTCGAAGCCCGCCGCACCCGCAACGAAGGACGGGTACGCCGCCTGGAGCGCCTGCGTGTCGAACGCGCCGAACGCCGTGACCGCCAGGGCAACGTCAACCTGGCCGTCGCCCAAGGCCAGCGAGCGGGCAAGATCGTCGCCGAGCTGGAAAACGTCGGCAAATCGTTCGACGACCGCTGCGTGGTGCGCGACTACTCCACCACCATCCTGCGCGCCGATCGCATCGGGATCATCGGTCCCAACGGCGCAGGCAAGACCACGCTGCTGAAGATCATTCTCGGCGAGCTGGCGCCCGATAGCGGCACGGTTCGCACGGGCGCCAATGTTGAAGTGGCCTACTTCGACCAGATGCGCGCCCAACTCGACGAGAATGCCACCCTCGCGGACATCATCAACCCGGGCAGCGAATGGGTCGAGATCGGCGGCACGCGCAAGCATGTGATGAGCTACCTGGGCGACTTCCTGTTCTCCCCGGCGCGCGCCGGCTCGCCCGTCAGCAGCCTGTCTGGCGGCGAACGCGCCCGGCTCTTGCTGGCCCGCCTGTTCGCGCGGCCAGCCAACGTACTCGTGCTCGACGAGCCCACTAACGACCTCGATATCGAAACCCTTGAGT
>JAEWJD010000142.1 GCA_023386765.1 Pseudomonadota bacterium
CGGCGGTGCCGGGCGAGGGGTCGGTCTGGAGCGGCCCGGGCGCTAACGACACCAACGTCTCGATGGACGTCGTCGCGGCCATCGATCGCTACAACCAGGCTAACCCCGGCCGTCCTATCCCGACGGGACCCGGTTCGCTGTATGAACGTCTGCAGGCTGCCGATCCCAACCTGCGCACCGAGGTGATCGAACGCAGCCAGACCGGCAATACGCTGACCCTGCCGGGCAGTACGCTGGGCTGGACGCTGCCCGCGGGTGTGAACTCGGTGGCCGATTATGAGCGCTGGATGAACGATCCAGCCAACGGGAAGGTCGGTCAGACCATCACCTTCGTGATTGGCGATACGGAGTACGAACGCCAGATCACCGGCCTGACCCTGGTCGGCGCCGACGGCAATCCGGCTACGTCGATCAATGCGCCAGGGGCCCATCTGGCCGTCTCCTTCAGCGGCGACCCCATCACCCTGTACAGCTACTACGTGGTGGAGGACGGCAAGGTCTTGAATGGCGGCACCCAGTTGCCGGCCGCCCTGGGCTTCGGCCTGGGCGGCATCGAAAGCCGCGCCGCCAAACTTTCCTACCGCTTGCCTCATGGCATGAGTGCCACTGCGTTGCGCGAAGGCGCGATGAAGGAGGACCGGACCGGTTTGACGTTCCAGTTCTCCAACGGCAAGATGGTTTTCTATCGCTATGTCGAAAGCAAGGTCAATGGGCAGGCCTCCTATGGCAACTATGTCGATATCGGCAAGGAGCTGAACTGGGATCTGACCACCAGCGAAATGAGCGATACGGCCCGCTTGCAGTTCGCCAACGCGATCAAGCAGCTGATCAAGAGCGGCGTCAGCCTTTCGCTGGCGGGCGAGACACTGGCGCTGTTCGACAACGGGACGATCAACGTCATCAGTGTGGTCGATGCCAATGGGCAGGCACTGGACGCAAACAGCCCCGATAGCGCCTGGCTCAAGGGCACGCTGGTGTTCAGCGGCAATATCTACGTTTCTCAGTCCGAGCTCGAAGCGCTGGCGCTTGCGAACGCCGGCGCCGGCGGTGCGCCCAGCCTGAACCAGTTGCTGGTGCGGGCCGGGATCCGCCTGGTCAATCACGCTGCCGACAGCGTCACCCTCACGTCGCAGGGCACGGCTACGCTGACCTTGCCGGGCCAGGACAGGTTGACCATCGGCCAGCGCCTGGAACTGACGTTCGAGGATAGCCAGCGCCGCGTGGTCTATTACGTGAAGTCGGTCGATGGCCGTACGGTCACGTTGGCCGCCAGCGCCGATGATGCGTTCAACGCCAGTGTTTCCTCCCTGACCCTGGAGCAGATCTTTGCCCAGTTGGGGACTACCACGCCGGGCGGTGTCAGCGTGCAATTGCTTGATGCCGCCGCCAGCGGCGCAAGCGTGCAAAACCCTGGCAGCATCACCCTGGACCGCCTGGACATCGTGGCGGTGACCGATGCGCAGGGCAACGTTACGCATTACCGCGACCTGCAGAGCTTTGATCGCGTCTACCTGAACGCCTTGAGTGCCGCCGATGGCCAGACGCTCAGTCTCCAGGAAAATGTTGCCTACATCGTCCTGGTCGAGGATAACAACACCATCCGTCTGTTTGCGTCCAAGGAAGACGCCGTGCTCTATCAGCAGATGCAACTGCTGAACCAGACTGCGGAAGGACAGCAACTGGTGGCCAGGCTGTTTACCGACGCCGGTATCCTGCCCAGGCTGGTGGAGGGCTTCGGCCCGGGCGCTGTGCTGGGCAAGTTCACCGTCAGTACGCGCGCGGTCAGTTTCAGTGACGCCGAGGGCGCCATGAGCCCGGCCATGCAGGCGCTGCACGAGCAACTGGCCGGCCAGGGCTATAACCCGGGCTACCTGCCTGCGATCCGCGATCTGACCGACATCAAGAACCTGGTCACCTCGGTGCGTAACCAGGTGGTCTATGACTATGCGGTCGAGAAGGAGCTGGCACAGACGGCCGAGTACCACGATTACTGGCGTGCCCGCCTGACCTGGACCGCCTCCAGCGGCTCCGCGTTGCAATCGGTCGGGGATGGCCGCTTCCAGCTGCAGCACACTGACATCGTGGACGATGGCACCGGCCAGCGCCGGGCGCTGCAGACCGGCGATGAGGTGTTCCTGCGCAATGCCGTGGGCGACGTGCGTGCCGATACCGCCTATTACGTCATCGTCGACAGCAATGGCGATATCCGCCTGGCCGAGACGCTGGCCGATGCCATGCTGTATCAGAGCGGGGCGCATCAGAATGCCGCGCTGCGCGCGCTGTATCCCGACATGAAGGAGCCGGTGACGCTGCACTTCTCGGCCGCGGATCTCAACGGCGCGGACGTCGTGCTCTATACGCGTGACTACCGCGAACGCAGCGATGTGCCGGCAGCCACGGCGCAGGAGCGCCTGGTTTATGGCGAGCATTACCAGACAGGCTATTTCTTCTACTTCGACAAGGCCACGCTGAGCAAGATCGAGAACAACCTGCTGTATCCGGTGTCCGCGGTCATCAATGCACAGGTGTTTGATGTCGATGGCAATCCGGAGCCGGTAGCCAGCGAACGCTTCCTGAATGTGAAGGCCGGGCGCGACATCACCCTGCGCACCTCGGGGGCCGGTTCCATCGGTGCCGCGATGGGGGATTACATCCTCAAGCTGCCGGATCTCAGCAGCCTCAGCGAGGAGGATCGCGCCAATATCTTTGACGCGCTCTCCGAGGCCGAGAAGGCCGTGCTCTCGCGCGCCAACGCATCCAGCCTGGCAGGCGTGTATCACAGCCTGTACCGCTACATCGGCCAGGATGGGACGGTGCCGTTGGATCGCACGCAGGTGGACTTTAGCGACACCAGCCGCTGGGAAGCCTTCATGCCGGTGTTCTCCAACGACGCAGGACTGGCCCTGGGCCAGGATCTCGCTGCAGGCAGTGCGGTGCAATTCCTGTTTGCCGATCAATTCGGCCTGTTCGAGAACGCCAGCGACCTGTTCATCTACAACAGCAAGCTCACGCTGGATGCCAGCGCCTCGGTGCGCGAACAACTGGCACGCAATATTGAAAAGGCCCTTGCCGCCGGCAAGCAGGTGGTGGATATCGGTGCCAGCGTGCTGGATCCGGTCTGGAACCAGCTGGACGTGCCGTTCATGGCGCAGGAAGGCGCCAGCCCCCAGAGCCTGCAGTACGGCGTACTGGTCGGCGACATGGGGGATCCGCGCTACCTGACGCTCAGCCTGACGCGCTCGCTCGCGATCCAGGCTGAACAGGGCGTGGTGTCCGCCTATAGCGAAACGACCGTCGGCCTGGAAGCCCCGCAGGGTGATCTGCGCATGGGCGACATCCATGGCACCAAGGGTGTCATGGTCAAGGCTGCGGGCGGTTCGCTGCTGGGCACCGACCGCGGCACGCTGCAAAGCGAGGGCCAGGTCAGTCTGTCGGCCTCCGGTGACATCCTGGGCAGCACCCAGGATGGGCAGGGCATCTATCAACGTGACGCGGCCAAGCACCTCCAATTGAGTCTGGCCGATGGCCACGCACTCTATATCGAGGCAGGCGGCGTGGCACGCGTGGCGCAATCCGGTCCGGTGGACCTGAACCTGGTGCTGGCCAGCACGCGCGGCACGGAAGCGGCAGGGGTTTCCTATACTGCCGAGGCCAACCTGCGCGTGGGCCAGGTCATTGCCGCGGGCAATGTCACCTTGCAGGCAGGTCAGTCCATCCTCAATGCGACCGCGAATGGTCAGCGGCATTACGCCAACGTGTCCCTGACGGCGATGGATGCGGCCGCCCTGGACGCGCTGGGCTATGTCCGCGAAGTGCGCCTGGTGGCAGGCCTGAACGTTGGCCTGTTGGGAGCGGATCTGTCGCGCAGCGGCTCGCCCATCCTGGTGAACCTGCCGGTCAACGACCGGCAGGCGCGGGTCAGCGCTCAGGCCGGTAGCCAGATCAATCTGTATGGCATGCACAGCCTGACGCTGGGCGAGATCGTTGCGCAGAACCCGCAGGGCGAGCGGGGCGATATCCGTCTCTACGCCCTGACTGACATCCGCGACAGCGGTACGGCCGCCTCGGCGGCGATTACCGGCCGTCATGTCTGGCTGGAGGCGTTGTCCGGCACGCTTGGCACGCAGCAACAAGCCTTGCGCACCGATCTGTCGGGCAGCCTGACGGCGTTGGCCGACGGCCTGCTCAACCTCAGCCAAGGCGGCGTGCATGATCTCGTGCTGGCTCGGGTGGAGTCGCGCTCGCGCGCCGACGTCACCCTGAGCAGTGCAGCCAGCATTGTCAACGACAAGCAGGTCCATGGCGGCACTTCGGCCCAGCGCCAGGAACCGGTCATCATCGGCGGCAATCTGTCGTTGACGGCCAATGGCTCGATCGGCGGCTATGTCCAGGCAGACCTGGATGGCGCGCTCCAGAATGATGCAATCATCGTGGCTGCGGTCGGTGACGACGCCAGCATCTCGCTGTCTGCCGGTGGGGATGTGGCCTTGATCCAGGCTGCCGAGGCCCGTGACAGCCAGGGGCAGACGCAGGCGCTGAACTTCAACGTGGGGCAGATCCAGGCGCGCAATCTCTGGCTGGCCGCGCGTACAGGCAGCCAGGGGCAGGGCGGTGACATCCGCCTGGCCGCGGGTTCGGCCATGGGTGTGGTCGGCGTGGCCAGCTTTCTGGCCGGGGGCAGCTTCTCGGTCGCCGGCGCTAACGGCAACGTGACGGCAGCACACATCACGGCTGGACAGCGCCTGACCGTACGAACCGACAGGGATGACCGCGGCAGTCGTGGGCGAGCCGTATCGATGCACATCGATGGCCGCCTCACGGCCCCCGAGATGGCACTGTATGGCAGCGCCTCCGGAACCAACACGCTGCGCATCGGGACGCATGCCGAGCTGCTCGGTGGCGCGGTGCCCGATGGCATCCTGCGCATCCAGGGCGGTACGGGCGATGACGATTTCCTCATCGAGGCGCGTCACATCGACCATCAGAACGTGGTCATCGAGACCTTTACCGGCGAGGATCAGGTCCAGCTGCGACAGACGACGCTGGATGGCAACCTGACCGTCATGGCAGGCGAGGGAGATACGCAGATCATCCTGTCGCAGACGAATGTGGCTGGATGGGCCAATCTGGCCACGGCAGGCGGAGATGATCTGATCCGTCTGGCGCAGACCGACATCGGCGGCACGCTGGCTATCGAAGCCGGCGACGGCGCCAACACCCTGAGCCTGGATACGGTGACGGTGGGTGGCGACACGTCCATCACGACTGGCGCTGGCGTGGATGTGATCACGCTGGTGGATAGCGGCCTGCTGGGCCAACTGGTGATTACTGCCGGTGACGGCAGCAACACGGTAGACCTGACCCGTGTCTCGGTGGCCA
>JAEWJD010000256.1 GCA_023386765.1 Pseudomonadota bacterium
CGCTGCGCGAGACCAAGTATTGGCCGCCGGTGGCGCGGGTGGACAACGCCTATGGCGACCGCAACCTCGTGTGCGCCTGCCTGCCGATCGAGGCCTACGCCGACCCGGCGGGTTGATCCTCGCGCGGTTGCGTCATCTGAACGCGCCGCTGTCTGTGCCGCCGCACCGTGAATCGGGCGGGCCGGTGCCAGACAGCGGCGCGTTTTTCATGGCCGACGCCAGGCGGCCTTGCCTGGATCTGCCTTTCGTCATAATAAATGTCATGTATCATTTATTATGACGGGAGGCAGATGCGCTTCCGTGGCGCCGTCACACCCGTGGCGGGCCGGACAAGGACGATGCGATGCCTTTTCTGTGGCGTAATCGCCTGTGGCTGCTCCTCGGGGCTTCTCTGGTGCTGTTCCTGTCGCTGGGGGTGCGGCATGGATTCGGGCTGTTTCTCAACCCCATGAGCCTGTCTTTCGGTTGGGGGCGCGAGGTATTCGCCCTGGCGCTGGCTCTGCAGAATCTGGTCTGGGGGATCGCCCAGCCCTTCGCCGGTGCGCTGGCGGACCGCTACGGCGCGCGGCGCACGGTCGTTGCCGGCGGCGTGCTGTATGCCGCCGGATTGGGCTTGATGGCTTATTCCGATAGCCTGTGGTCGCTGTCTCTGAGCGCGGGCCTGTTGATCGGTCTGGGCCTGTCGGGGACCTCGTACTCGGTGCTGCTGGGCGTGGTGGGCCGGGCGGTGCCGCCCGCGCAACGCAGCATGGCGATGGGGGTGACGGCGGCGGTGGGCTCCTTCGGCCAGTTCATCATGCTGCCGGGTTCGCTCGCGCTGATCGAAGGCCTCGGCTGGGCGGCGGCTCTGCTGGTGCTGAGTCTGTTGTGTGCCTTGATCGTGCCGCTGGGTCTGGCCATCCGCGATCGTCCCGCACGGGCTCAGACACCGGCGCCTGGCATGATGCAGGCATTGCAGGAGGCCTGCGGGCAGCGTGATTTCTGGCTGCTATCGCTGGGGTTCTTCGTCTGTGGTTTCCAGGTGGTGTTCATAGGCGTACACCTGCCGGCCTATCTGGTGGATCAGCATCTGTCCGTGCAGGCGGGGACGACGGTGCTGGCGTTGGTGGGCCTGTTCAATGTCTTCGGCACCTATGCGGCCGGCTGGCTGGGCGGGCTGTATGCCAAGCCGAAACTCCTGAGCCTGCTGTATCTGGCACGAGGCTTGGTGATCCTGGCCTTTCTCGCTGTCCCGGTCAGTACGGGTTCGGCTTATGCCTTCGGCATCGCCATGGGGTTGCTGTGGCTCTCGACCGTCCCGCTGACCAATGGCGCAGTGGCGACGATGTTCGGGGTGCGTAACCTGTCGATGCTGGCAGGGGTGGTGTTTTTGTTTCACCAGCTGGGGGCTTTCCTGGGCGGCTGGCTGGGCGGGTTGGTGTACGACCGCAGCGGCAGCTATACCCTGGTATGGCAGATCTCGGTCGGCCTGAGCCTGCTTGCCGCCGCTCTGAACTGGCCGGTACGCGAGCGGCCCGTGGCGCGCCTGGGCGCGGCGTTGCCATGAGCGCGGCGGCCTGGCTGCTGGCCGGGCTGGCCTTGGCGGCCGCGCTGTGCCGGGCCTTCGCGGCCTGGCGGGACAGCGGTTGGATCCTGCAGGCCTTGAGCTTGCCGGTGTGCTGAGAGCGGACGCGTCAGCGCGGCGCCGGCAACAAAGCCTGCCGCGCCGCTTCGAGCACCTCATCGGACAGCGGTGATCCTGACACCGCTCGTGCCAGGACCATGGCGCCGACCAGGGTCGAGAGTTCGGCCAGCGCACGTGCGCGCCGCTGGGCAGGCGTGAGGGCGGGAGGCTGGCAATCCGTCAGCTGCCCCAGCAGGCTCTCCAGGCCGCCTTGAAAGACCGGCCGGATCGGTTTGTCGGCAGGCTCGCGGGACACATCCACCGACAGCGAGGAGAGCGGACAGCTGTTTGCCGGCATTGCACGGTTCTCGGGCGTGAGATAACCCTTCACGAGTGCTGCGCGGGCTTGCTCGGGCGTGGCGGCGTCTGCGGTACGCGCTCGCCAGCGTTCGTTTGATTCAGTCAGGGCGCTGGCGCAGGCAATGGCGTTGAGGGCGTCCTTGGAGGCGAAATGGCCGTAGAAGCCGCCGTGCGTCAGTCCGGCAGCACCCATCAGGTCAGCGACGCTGACACCCAGACCGCGTTCGCGGATCAGACGCGAAGCGGCCGCCTGAATGGCGATCCGGTTTTTTTCGGTCTCGGCGCGGGAAACGCGGGGCATGGGCGGCACTCCTGGAAAACGGCAGGCGGCGGGGGCTTCGCCGCAAATACATGATAGAGATACTTTATTTCCCCTGCAAACCTGCCGCACGGTGATTTTCGCCTGTCCGCCGCAGGGTGCACTCCAGTCCGTTGATGAGGGCGTCCAGGCCGCTTTCGAAGGCGGCGTCAGGGCCGGCAGCCTCCAGGGCGTCGAATACCGATTGCAGGAAGGAGGACGCTGGCGGGCCCGACGGGGATCTGCCCGGCCCGCGATCCCGCGCGTCGCTGTCGGCGCTTTGTTGCTCCAGCACGGCGCCTACGGTGTAGTGGCTGACGGCCAGCAATGCGTGGGCGGCCAGGACCGCCGGGAAGCCGGCCGTACACAAGAGCTGCAACTGTGCCTCGACCGGGCCCTGCTGGGCTGAAGAGGGGCGGGTACCTGCGTGGATGCGGGCCCCGTCGCGATATGCCAGCAGGGCGTGGCGGAAGCTGCGCGCATTTTCTTTCAGGAAATCCCGCCAGTCTTCCCCCTGCCGGGGGTGAGGGCGAGTGTGCCGTTCGGCCAACATCGCTTCGGCCAGCGCGTCGAGCAGGGCGCGCTTGCTGCGGAAGTGCCAGTAAAGCGCCGGTTGCTGCACGTCCAGGCGTTCGGCCAACTTGCGGGTGGTCAGGCCATCGACGCCCGTTTCGTTCAGAAGATCAAGGGCGTGGCGTATCACGCGCTCGCGGTCCAGTTTGCTCATGGGATGGGCTTGCCAAGGTGAGTTCTATCAATGATAAACTTTCGCTGGAATTTATCATTGATAAAGTGGTGCCCGGCAAACGGGGGAAAGCGTGATGTCGCATTTACTGATTGTTCCTCTGGGCGTGGCCGCACTGGACGCGATGGGGGTGGGCC
>JAEWJD010000274.1 GCA_023386765.1 Pseudomonadota bacterium
AAATGCCCACCGGGAAACGCGTGTGCGAATCACCACCGGTGCCGACGGTGTCGGGCAGCAGCATGCGGTTGAGCCAGGAGTGGATCACGCCGTCACCCGGACGCAGCGAGATCCCGCCACGGGTGCTGATGAACTGCGGCAGCGTGTGGTGGGTCTTGACGTCCACGGGCTTCGGATAGGCCGCGGTGTGGCAGAACGACTGCATCACCAGATCCGCCGAGAAGCCCAGGCAGGCCAGATCCTTGAGTTCGTCACGGGTCATCGGGCCGGTGGTGTCCTGGCTGCCGACCGAGGTCATCTTCGGTTCGCAGTAGGTGCCCGGGCGGATGCCCTGGCCTGCCGGCAGGCCGCAGGCGCGGCCGACCATCTTCTGGGCCAGGCTGAAGCCACGGCCGCTGTCGACCGGGTTCTTCGGCAGGCGGAACAGCGTCGAGGGCGGCAGGCCCAGCGATTCGCGAGCCTTGGCCGTCAGGCCACGGCCGATGATCAGCGGAATGCGGCCACCGGCGCGCACTTCGTCGAACAGCACGTCCGACTTGACTTCGAACTCGGCGATCACTTCGCCGTTCTTCAGGGCCTTGCCCTCGTAGGGACGCAGCTCGACCACGTCACCCATCTCCATCTGGGAGACGTCCAGCTCGATCGGCAGGGCGCCCGCATCTTCCATGGTGTTGTAGAAGATCGGTGCGATCTTGCCGCCCAGGCAGACGCCGCCAAAGCGCTTGTTCGGGACGAAGGGGATGTCTTCGCCGGTGAACCACAGCACCGAGTTGGTGGCCGACTTGCGCGAGGAGCCCGTGCCGACCACGTCGCCCACATAGGCGACCAGGTGGCCTTTTTCCTTGAGCGATTCGATGAATTTCACCGGACCGCGCTTGCCGTCTTCTTCGGGCTCGAACGCTGCGCCTTCGCGCTTGTTCTTGAGCATCGCCAGGGCGTGCATCGGGATGTCCGGGCGCGTGGTGGCGTCCGGCGCCGGCGACAGGTCATCGGTGTTGGTTTCGCCGGGCACCTTGAAGACCGTCACGGTCATGCTTTCGGGCACTTCCGGGCGGCTGGTGAACCATTCGGCATCGGCCCAGCTTTGCAGCACGGCCTTGGCATTGGCGTTGCCCTTGTCGGCCTTGTCCTTGACGTCATGGAAGGCGTCGAACATCAGCAGGGTCTTCTTGAGGGCGTCGGCGGCGACCGTGCCAATCTCGGCGTCATCAAGCAGTTCGATCAGCGGGCTGATGTTGTAGCCGCCGAGCATGGTGCCCAGCAACTCGGTCGCCTTGGCGCGGCTGATCAAGGCACACGATTCTTTACCCAGGGCCACGGCGGCCAGGTAGGAGGCTTTGACCTTGGCGGCGTCGTCCACGCCGGCCGGCACACGGTGCGTCAGCAGATCCAGCAGAAACTGCTCTTCGCCGGCGGGCGGGTTCTTCAGCAGTTCGATCAGGTCGGCGGTTTGTTGGGCAGAGAGCGGCAGCGGGGGGATCCCCAGTGCGGCGCGCTCAGCCACCTGTTGGCGGTAGGATTCCAGCATGAGTAGCCTGCGTAGTGTCGGTTGGTAGGAGGTGGCCGCATTGTAGAACCAACCACCAGTGCGTAGCAAATGTCTTATATCTTATATAAGACTTGGGAGGCTGGCCGAATGCCGGCGGCAACCTCCTACAATGCCGTCTTGCGGATTCGTTCTGCCTTCCTATGGAGCCTGGCTTGGCCTACTTCTCGTCCCCGCGTCGCGTGGCGCCTGCCGCCGACAGCACCGCACGCGCCCTGGCGGCGCTCAATGTTCCTTTCGTGGTGGCCGACCTGGAAACCACCGGGTTGTCGCCGGCTTCCTGCGAAATCCTCGAATTTGCTGCCGTCCGGGTGCATCCGCAGGGGGGCATCGAGGACGAATACAGCCAGGTGGTGCGCATCGAGGGCCGGGTGCCTTCCTTCATCGCTCGCCTGACCGGCATCTCGCAAGACGAGGTTGAACGCCACGGTCGGCCCATCGCCGAGACGCTCGATGCTTTCCTGGATTTTGCCCAGGGCGCACCGATGTTTTTCCACAACGCTTCCTTCGATTCGCGTTTCCTGCGCGCCACGGCGCAACGCCATGCACGGGTCTTTGAGCCGGACATTCATTGCACGCTGCAGCTGGCGCGGCGCGCCTGGCCCGAGTTGGCCTCGCACAAGCTGGGGGTGCTGGCCGCCCATCTGGGGGCGTCGACGCCGACCCACCGGGCGCTGGCCGATGTGCACACCACCGTGACCGTGGCCCTGGCGGCGCGGGCCCGGCTCACGCAAGGGACGCGCTGACATCGCTCGGCTGACGCCTGGCTGAACCGCCTTCCTGCGAGGGGGCAGGCTCTTCTGTACACTGCCTTTCTTTGCCCTGTCTCGTCCGCCGCGCCGCCATGTCCTCTTGTTTTGCGCCGTTGGTCTGCCGCCTCCTTGTGCACCTGACCGCCGCCCCTCTCCCCATATCGCCGCGCCCTGCCGCCTGTCTGCCGTGCTTTGTCCGGTCACATCGGGCATGAGCGCACTGGATCATCTGCTGTTCCTGCTGGCCGTGGCGCTGGCCACCTATGCCCAGACGATGACGGGTTTTGCCTTCGGCCTGGTGCTGCTTGGACTGAGCGGGATCTTCGCCCTGGCGCCGTTGCCCGATATGGCCAACACCGTCAGTATCCTGACGCTTATCAATGCCCTGGTCGTGCTGGGCCGCAGCCGGCCGCAGGTCAACTGGAAGCTGCTTTGGCCGACGATGGTCAGCAGCCTGACCGGGGTCGGGCTGGGCGTGATCGCGCTCGATTACATCCAGGGGAGCATGGCGGTCGTACTGCAATGGCTGCTGGGTCTGACCATTCTGGCCTGCGCTTTCATGCTGGTGCTGCAGGCGCGCGCGCTCAAGCAACTCTCCTCCCGGCCGTCTTTTGTTTTTTTCGGGGTGGTGTCGGGTTTGCTG
>JAEWJD010000280.1 GCA_023386765.1 Pseudomonadota bacterium
GCTGACGCTGACCTACCTCGGCGCCGAGCGCGTGGTCCCGAACTACAACACCATGGGCGTGGCCAAGGCCGCCCTGGAAGCCAGCGTGCGCTACCTGGCCTCGGCCCTGGGCCCGCGCGGCATCCGCGCCAACGGCATTTCGGCCGGCCCGATCAAGACCCTCGCGGCCAGCGGCATCAAGGATTTCTCGAGCATCCTGAAGTTCGTCGAAGCCACCGCCCCGCTGCGCCGCAACGTCACCATCGACGACGTCGGCAACGTGGCTGCCTTCCTGCTGTCTGATCTGGCCGCTGGCGTCACCGGTGAAATCACGCACGTGGATGCGGGCTTCTCGACCGTCGTCCCCGGCATGCAGGAATAAGGCCGGCCTGCGCCCGCCCCTGCCGCCCCTGGCCTGCCAGGGGCTTTTTTTCGCCCGCGCCGCGCCCATCCACGACAGGAGATTGAAACTTTCACGCATCGGGGCATGTCGTACCTTACCCAAGAATGCAGGAGATCCTCCATGAGTGCACGGCAACTGCTCGACCAATTGCTGCAATCCGGCCGCGGCCTGATGCAGCAGACCACTGAACAGGTCCAGAACACCGCCAAGAGCGGCAACGGCGGGTCCTTTCTTGCCGGGCTGGGTGGCGGAGCCCTGGGCGCAGGCGCGCTGGGCCTGTTGCTGGGCAGCAAGAAGGCCCGCAAGGTCGGCGGCAAGGTGGCGATGTACGGCGGCATGGCCGCCCTGGGCGCGCTTGCCTACCGCGCCTACGGCCAATGGCAGGAAAACCAGGCGCGCCAGCAGAACGCCCCGGCGCCGGCCCAGCCCCGCACGCTGGACCGCCTCCCCGCCCCGGAGGCCGAGAAGCACTGCAATGCCGTGCTGGTGGCCATGATCGGCGCCGCCAAGGCCGATGGCCACATCGGCGCCGAGGAGCGCGTCCTGCTCGAACAAGAGCTCTCCCGTCTGTCCGGCGACGCCGGCGACCGCCGTTGGCTGGAGGCCGAACTGAGCCAACCGCTCGACCCGGCGGCCGTCGCGCGATCCGCCTGCACACCGGAAATGGCCGCCGAGATGTACCTGGCCAGCGTGCTGGTGGTCGACGAAGAAAGCTACATGGAACGCGCCTACCTCGACGAACTGGCGCGCCAGCTCAAGCTCGAGCCCTCGCTGCAACGCGAGCTGGAACAGCAGGTGAACCAGGCAATGCGCGCAGCCTGAGGCCGATGGCGCTCAATCGGCACGCAGGCCGATGCTGGCCGTCAAAGCACGAAAGCGTTCAATGTCGTCCAGCACCAGTTTCTGGAACTCCTGTGGGCTGCTGCTCACCGGGTTGAATCCAAGGGCCTGCAGTTCGGCCCGCATGCCCGGCTCGGCCATGATGGCCACCAGTGTCCGGTTGAGCTGCCCGATCACCGCCGCCGGCGTACCCGAAGGCGCGAGCAGGCCATGCCATTGATCCAGTTCGTATTCCGGCCACCCCTGTTCGGCCACGGTCGGAACGTCAGGCATGAGCGGCGAACGCTGCGCCGAGGTGACGGCCAGCGCCTGCAGCTTCCCCGAACGGATGAAAGGCGCGGCGCTGGACGCCGTCACGATCCCCATGGGGACCTGGCCGGAGAGCACGTCCGTGAGGGCCGGCCCGCAGCCCCGGTACGGCACTTGCTGCAAGGCCGAGCGGCTCAGCTGACGCAGGCGTTCCCCGGCCAGGTGTTGCGGGGTGCCGTTGCCGCAGGTCGCGTAGGGCACCGGATCCTCGCGCAGGCCCAGCCGCAGAGCCTGGGGGAGTGATTCCAGCGGCGAGCCGGGCTGCGTGATGATCACCGACGGCACGAAGGCCACGTTGATCACGGCGGCGAAATCCCGTTCGGGCGAGAACTCAAGATGCTGGAAGACTCCCGGGTTGATGGCAAAGGAACTGTTGACCATCAAGAGCGTATGGCCATCCGGACGGGCCTCGGCCACGGCACGCGCACCAATGTTGCCGCTGGCACCCGGGCGGTTCTCCACCACCACGCTTTGCCCCAGCTTCTGCTGCATCACCGCCCCCAGCTTGCGGGCCAGCAGATCCGTGCCGCCACCCGGCGGAAAAGTCACGATGATGGTGATGGGCCGGGAAGGAAAGGCGGCTTCGGCCAGCGCGGAACCGGCCAGGGCCAGCATCGCAAAAAGACTGAAGATCAAACGTCGCATGGTGGTGAATTCCGTTGCGTGAGGGTGCAGGCCGCCCCACCGGCCCGCCAGGGCAGTGTGAAGCGCAGATTCAGGTAAGGAGGGCCTGCCTCGCGGGGCAGGCCCCGGGATCAGCTGTCCAGACCGATGTCGAGGACGCGGGCGCTGTGGGTCAACCAGCCGATGGCCATCAGGTCCACACCGGTCTCGGCAATGGCCGGGGCCGTCTCGGGCGTGATGCGGCCCGATGCTTCGGTGATGGCACGACCCGCCACACGACGCACGGCTTCGCGCAGGGTGTCGTTGTCCATGTTGTCCAGCAGCAGCACGTCGACGCCGGCTTGCAGGGCTTCATCGAGCTGTGCCAGGGTGTCGACTTCGAGTTCGATCTTCACCATGTGACCGATGTGTGCGCGCGCCAACGCCAACGCCTGGGCCACGCCGCCGGCCAGGGCCACGTGGTTGTCCTTGATGAGCACGGCATCATCCAGACCGAAGCGGTGGTTGCTGCCTCCGCCGACACGCACCGCGTACTTTTGCACGGCGCGCAGTCCCGGCATGGTCTTGCGGGTGCAGGTGACCTTGCAACGGGTGTGCGCGATGGCATCGGCGATCGAAGCCGTGGCACTGGCCACGCCGCTCAGGTGCCCCAGGAAATTCAGGGCCGTGCGTTCGGCGGTCAGCATGCCACGCGCCGGACCGTCGATGCGGGCGATCTCGGCGCCGGGCTCGAGACGCGCCCCGTCGGCCAGCAAGGCGTGAAAGCGGATCTCGGGGTCGATCAGGCGAAACGCCAGGCGAGCCAGGTCCAGCCCCGCCAGCACGCCGGCCTGGCGCGCCACCAGGCGAGTCTGTCCTCTTGCCTCGGCAGGCACGATGGCATCGGTGGTGAGGTCGCCGGCGCGGCCCAGGTCTTCGAGCAGGGTGGCACGGACAAGCGGCTCCAGCATGACCTGCGGCAAGGCCGGCACGACCTGCGCCGTCTCCGGGGCGCGGGTCGGGCTGATGATATTTATGCTCATTTTGAGTATATTTGAAGATAAAAAAAAGCAGTTGCGCGTTCATTTATGCTAAACCTGAGCATAAATGAATGTCAAGCACTCCCGGCGCAGCCGGGGCTCAGAATTGACGCGCCAGCGGCAGCTTGCTGCCGGAAATCGCACGTTCAAGCATGACGTCGCTGCGAAAGCGAAACAGCTTGGCTGGCCGGCCGGCCGAGCCGCTGGCCATGCCGCCGGTTTCCTCGACCAGGTCCTGCTGCTCCATCATGCGGCGGAAATTCTGCTTGTGCAGCCCGCGCCCGGCCAGCGCCTCGACGGCCGTCTGCAGTTGCAACAGGGTGAATTCGGCCGGCATCAGTTCGAACACCACGGGCCGGTATTTGATCTTGGCACGCAAACGCGCAATGCCTGTGGCCAGGATGCGCCGATGGTCGTGCCGCATGAACTGGCCGGGCAACTGGCCGCCGGCCTCTGGTACCAGGCCCGCCTCGTAGAGCAACTCGTAGCGTTGCAGCACCATGTCTTCGTTCCAGGGCGCCCCATCCAGGCCGAAGCTGTAGGCCAGCCGCTGGCGGCGCTGGGCGCGCAAGGCGGGATCACCTGCCGCCCACTGGCGCAGTTGCGACTCGATGCCGGCCAGCATGGCAGGCATGCCCCCACGCCAGTCTTCCCAGGGGAAATAGTGATACCAGTCCTGCCAGCCTACCTGCGCCACGCCGGTGGCGCCGGCCTCGCGCGTCAGGCCCAGATAGCTGACCGAGATGACCCGCGCGCCCGCCTCGTTGGAGCGGTCGCGGTCGGCAAAGGTGTAGAGCTGCTCGACATAGCCCAGAGGATGATGGGTCTGCATCTCGACCCAGGCGCGCAAGCCGGCCTGCAAGGAGCGGTGGCTCAGTTCGAAGGGACCTGCCGGCAGCATCTGGCCACAGTCGGTCGTGAGCACGCGCGGCTGACCCGCCGTCACCGCAACGAGCACCGCCACAAGTTCGGCGGAAAGCGAACGATCGGAAGAATGAGTCAAGGCAGTCCTGGAAAACACGGCCATCGCGACACACCCGCGATAAGGCCGTCACCGATTATAGAGCCGTGCCTGACCGCCCCCGCTGCCGCCGTCTACTCGCCGCTGCTGAACATATAACCCCAACCGTGCACCGCCCGGATCGGCAGGCGCAACTGGCGCTGGGGGGCCTTGCGACGCAGGCGGCAGATCAGCACATCCACATAACGCAGCCGGCTGCGTTCGGCGCGCCCAGGGCGCACATCGACCACTTCGAGCAGGTCTTCGCGGCTCAGGCGCTGGGTGGGCGCCTGCACCAGGGCCTGCAGCAGGGCGCGTTCGGTGCCGGTAAGGGTCAGACGGGCATCATCGGGGCTGGCAAGCACCCAGCCGTCTTCGAGCAGGCGCCACCCCCGCTCCAACCCTACCGCCTCGGATGGCCCGCTCGCCCCGGCCGGGGTGGCCGCCTGGATACCGTCAGCCAGCATGGACAGCGCGCGCGTGGGCGCAACCTGGGCCATGCCTCGTCGCGCCAGCGCCTGCAGCACTGCGGCGATTTCTTCGTGGCTGGATTGTTCTTCGAGACAGTTGTCTACGCCGCACAGCAGCAACTGCACCCGCGCCTCGGCCGACAGCGCTGCGGTCAGGGCCACGATGCCCACGCCCGGCGACAAGGTGCGCAAGCGCGCTGCTGCTGCCAGCACTTCGTTCTGGGTTGCGTGCAGGATGGCAAAGCCATAGCGTGCGCGGGCCTGCAGCTCGTACATGGCCGGCAGGGTCTGACAGCGGCTGACCATGAAACCGGAGGCGACCAGCGCCTGTGACAGTGCGTACCCCTCTGCGGCGTCGGCCGACAACAGGAGAACGCCCGGCCCCAATCCTTCTGCCACGCTCTCGGGCGCATGCGCGTAGGCATCAAACGAAGCACGCATGGCGACCCCCCTGCTGTTTGCCGGCCATGCCCGCGCCGGGCACCGGGCCTGATGACCCGGGCTGGCGCAGGAAACTGCCGTGAATCGTGAAAAAGACCGCCATGCCACCCTGCCTCATTTTGTACCTGCGCGTCGCCACTCCGGCCAGCCGGCCTTCGTTGGGCGACGCAGCGGGAGTGGATCGAAAACCATGGTTTCTTCAGGTATACACACAAGCAGATGCCACGCGCTCTGCGAAAACGCAAGAAAAGTACATAAAACTGCAACGACTGCGATCGATCCGCACAGCAGACCGGCCTCCCTGCCTGCCCTGCAGGGAAAGTCCGCCATGACCGTCCCGCGCCAGCCGCACGGGACGGCCGGGAGAAACCATCAGAGACCTACCCGGGCACTCAGCCAGACGCGCCACGGTCCGGGAAAAGCATTTCCGACAGAAATGCAACAATTGCGATATTTTATTTCATTTTGACGCAAAAATACGATTCCAGGCCAATGCCACACAGGCTGAAAAGAGGCAAAAACGCTAGACTGACTGTCTTCTCCCGCCCCGACCTGGAAGACCAGCGTGAACTTCATTTTCCGCGGCGATGAGCTGCTGATCTGCGAAACCACCCTAGCACTGCCGGACGCCACGATCTGTCACAGGTTGGGCATCCGCATCGAGAGCATGCAACCGCTGTGGTTCCAGCGGGAGCCCCAGCACCGCAGCATCCAGATCGCGCGCGACGTCGAAGCCCCCGCCGGCTATGCCTTTCTGAAGCTGCGCGCCCTGCTCGGGCAATTGGGCGAACAGGCGGCGCTGGCCGGACGCGCCTTCCAGATTGCCGAATGGGTCCGCACCCATCGTTATTGCGGCGCCTGTGCCACCCCGATGCAGCATTCGGCGCGTGAACTCTGCCTGCAGTGTCCGCACTGCGGCCTGCACGCCTATCCACGCATCTCGCCGGCCATGATGGTGCTTGTGCGCCGCGACCAGCACATCCTGCTGGCACGCCATACCCGCTACGCCACGGCGCGCTACACCGCGCTGGCCGGTTTCGTCGAAGCCGGCGAGAGCATCGAGGAAGCCGTGCATCGCGAGGTCGCCGAAGAGGTCGGGTTGCAGCTGCGGAACCTGCAGTATTTCGGCAGCCAGTCCTGGCCCTTCCCGCACTCCTTGATGGTGGCTTTCACGGCCGATTATGCCGGCGGCGAGCTGTGTATCCAGGAGGATGAATTGAGCGATGCGCGCTGGTTCGGGCCGGGCGATGAACTGCCCGCCCTGCCCATGATGGAATCCATCGCCGGACGCCTGGTACGCGCCCACCTGCCGCCCGGCCTGCGGGTGCCGCAACCCTGAGCAAGCACGCTTGCCTGGCCCAGGCCGGTGCGGCTACGATCGGCGGCCCGGACC
>JAEWJD010000297.1 GCA_023386765.1 Pseudomonadota bacterium
ATGCTGGAGCGGCTGGCCGCCCAGGGCGTGGCGCGCGCCTTCGTCACCCTGCACGTGGGCGCCGGCACCTTCCAGCCGGTGCGGGTCGAAAACCTCGCCGAACATGTAATGCACGCCGAGTGGTACACCGTGCCCGAAGCCACCGTGCAGGCAATCGCCGCGGCCCGCGCGGCCGGCGGACGCGTCATCGCCGTGGGCACCACCAGCGTACGCGCCCTGGAGTCGGCTGCAGCCCAGGCCGGCGGCGGGCCGCTGGCCCCCGCCCAGGGCGACACCCGCCTTTTCATCACGCCGGGCTACCGCTATCAGGCGGTCGATGCCCTGATCACCAATTTCCACCTGCCGCAGTCGACCCTGCTGATGCTGGTCTCGGCCCTGGCCGGGGTAGAGCCCATCCGCCGGGCCTATGCCCATGCCGTGGCCGGCCGCTACCGCTTCTTCAGCTATGGCGACGCCATGTTCATCGAGACGCCCCAGCCATGACCGGACTCAATTTCGAACTGCTTGCCACCGATGGCGCCGCCCGCCGCGGACGCCTGACGCTGAACCACGGCGAAGTCCAGACGCCCATCTTCATGCCCGTGGGCACCTATGGCAGCGTCAAGGCGATGCTGCCCCAGGAACTCAAGGACATCGGCGCCCAGATCGTGCTGGGCAACACCTTTCACCTTTGGCTGCGCCCCGGCACCCGCATCATGGAGCAACACGGCGGGCTGCACGGCTTCATGCAGTGGGACAAGCCCATCCTGACCGACTCCGGCGGCTTCCAGGTCTTCAGCCTGCAGGGGATGCGCAAGATCACCGAAGAAGGCGTCAAGTTCGCCTCGCCCATCGACGGCGCGCGGCTCTTTCTGACGCCGGAAGAATCCATGCGCATCCAGCGCTCGCTGAACTCCGACATCGTGATGGTGTTCGACGAGTGCACGCCCTACGAAATCGACGGGCGCGCGGCCACCCAGGAGGAGGCGGCCCGCTCGATGCGCATGTCGCTGCGCTGGGCGCGCCGCTCGCGCGAAGAATTCGACCGTCTTGAGAATCCGAATGCCCTGTTTGGCATCGTGCAGGGCGGCATGTACGAAAACCTGCGCGACGAATCGCTGGCCGGCCTGACCGACATCGGTTTTCATGGCTACGCCATCGGCGGGTTGTCGGTGGGCGAACCCAAGGAAGACATGATGCGCGTGCTCGGCCACGTCGCCCCGCGTCTGCCGGCCAATGCCCCGCGCTACCTGATGGGCGTGGGCACGCCGGAAGACCTGGTCGAGGGCGTGGCGCGCGGGGTGGACATGTTCGATTGCGTCATGCCCACCCGCAACGCGCGCAACGGCTGGCTGTTCACCCGCTTCGGTGACGTCAAGATCCGCAATGCCAAATATCGCGACGACACCCGCCCGCTGGATCCGAGCTGCCGCTGCCACACCTGCTCGACGTTCTCGCGCGCCTATCTGCACCATCTGCAGCGGGCCAACGAAATCACCGGCGCGCGTCTGAATACCCTGCACAACCTGCATTTCTATCTGACCATCATGGAAGAGATGCGCGAAGCGATCGCTGCCGGGCGTTTCGACGCCTGGCGGGCCCAGTTCGCCGCCGACCGCCAACGGGGGGTCGACTAGGCCGGCCGGGGCCCGCAGCGCGCCTGCGGCCCAACATCGCTACAATATCCGGCCACCCTGTCCATGGCTCGCGCGGGGGCAGGGGCATAAAACACAAAGCTTGTTTAACAAAGCCATATATACAAACCCAACCTGGAGCACTTTCCCATG
This sequence comes from Pseudomonadota bacterium, assembly GCA_023386765.1. Lineage (GTDB taxonomy): Bacteria > Pseudomonadota > Gammaproteobacteria > Burkholderiales > Burkholderiaceae_B > Bordetella. Next base: position 1,767 of record JAEWJD010000297.1, read on the forward strand.
TCCGTGATTGACACCGCCAGCCTCGTCCTGGCCCAGGCAGCACCTGAAGGCAGCTCGATGCTGGGCGGCATTCTGCCCATCGTCCTGATGTTCGTGATCCTCTACTTCCTGATGATCCGTCCGCAGATGAAGCGCCAGAAGGAACACCGCAACATGGTCGCCGCCCTGGCCAAGGGCGATGAAGTCGTCACCGCCGGCGGCATCCTGGGCAAGGTTGCCAAGGTGACCGACAGCTACATCAGCATCGAAGTGGGCGATCTGGGCGACAAGCCCGTCGAGATGACGCTGACCAAGAGCTCCGTGACCAGCGTGCTGCCCAAGGGAACCATCAAGGCCCTGTAACAGTCGCATAGGGCCCCTTGCGGGCCCGATCCCTCTCTTGCCACAACGTAGCCGACAATGAACCGCTATCCCCTCTGGAAGTACATCACGGTCTTGGTCGCGGTCGTCATCGGCCTGCTTTATACGCTGCCGAACTTCTACGGCGAATCCCCCGCAGTACAGATCTCCAGCGCCAAGGCCACCATCAAGGTTGAGCCCTCGATGCTGCCGCGCGTCGAACAGCTGCTGACCGATGCCCGTCTGCCGGCCACCAGCGTGTACTACGAGCAAAACGGCACGCTGGGCACGGTCCGCGCGCGCTTTGCCTCGACCGACATCCAGCTGCAGGCCCGTGACCTCCTGGACCGCAGCCTGAACACCACTGCCGGCGACCCCCAATACACGGTCGCCCTGAATCTGCTGCCTGCCTCGCCGCCATGGATGCGCGCGCTCGGCTGGTTCGAACCCAAGCCCATGTACCTGGGCCTTGACCTGCGCGGCGGCGTGCACTTCCTGCTGCAGGTCGACATGAAGGGCGCCCTGACCGCCCGCTACGACTCGCTGGCCTCGGACGTACGCAGCATCCTGCGCGACCAGAAGGTCAACGCCAACGGCGTCGAGCGCAATGGCATGGCCGTGCAGGCTGTGTTCGCCAATGCCGAACAGCGTGACCGCGCACGCGACGTGCTGCGCAGCCGCCTGCCCGACCTGGAATTCACCGACGCCGACGAAGACGGCCGCCTGGTGCTGAGCGGCCAGCTCAGCCCGCAAGCCGTCACCCGCGTGCAGGAAAGCGCACTCAAGCAGAACATCAACACCCTGCACAACCGCATCAACGAGCTGGGCGTGGCCGAGCCGGTGATCCAGCAGCAGGGCGCAGACCGCATCATCGTCCAATTGCCGGGCGTCCAGGACGTGGCCAAGGCCAAGGAGCTGCTGGGCCGCACCGCCACTCTGGAACTGCGCATGGTCGACGACTCGCCCGCCTCGCAGGCCGCCCTGGCCAACGGCACCGTGCCCTTCGGCCTGGAGCGCTATACCGAGCGCGACGGCCGGGCCCTGCTGGTTCGCCGCCAGGTCATCCTGACCGGCGAGAACCTGCAGGACGCCCAGCAAGGCCGCGACCACCAGACCCAGCAACCTTCGGTGAACCTGACGCTGGACTCCAAGGGGGCTCGCATCTTCCGCGATGTCACGCGTGACAACGTCGGCAAGCGCATCGCCATCCTGCTGTTCGAGAACGGCAAGGGCGAAGTGGTCACCGCACCGGTCATCCGCAGCGAAATCGGCGGCGGCCAGGTGCAGATCTCCGGCAGCATGACCGCCGAAGAGGCCGCCGACACCGCCCTGCTGCTGCGCGCCGGCGCGCTGGCCGCACCGATGACCATCATCGAAGAGCGCACCATCGGCCCGAGCCTGGGTGCCGACAACATCGCCAAGGGGTTCTACTCGACGCTGTACGGCTTCATCGCCATTGCGGTGTTCATCGTCCTGTACTACCACTTGTTCGGCATCTTCTCGACCATCGGCCTGACCTTCAACGTGCTGCTGTTGCTTGCCCTGCTCTCCATGCTGCAGGCCACGCTCACGCTGCCGGGGATCGCCGCCATCGCGCTGACGCTGGGCATGGCCATCGACGCCAACGTGCTCATCAACGAACGTATCCGCGAGGAGCTGCGGGCCGGGGCTTCGCCACAACAGGCCATCTACCAGGGCTTTGACCGCGCCTGGGGCACCATCCTGGACTCCAACCTGACCACGCTGATCGTCGGCCTGGCGCTGCTGGCCTTCGTTCGGGCCCGATCCGCGGCTTTGCCGTGGTGCATTGCCTGGGCATCCTCACCTCGATGTTCTCATCGGTGGTGGGCGTGCGTGCGCTGGCCAACCTCTGGTATGGCGGCCGCAAGAAGCTGGCCAAGATTTCCATCGGCACGGTCTGGAAACCCGGCACCAAGTGATCG
>JAEWJD010000316.1 GCA_023386765.1 Pseudomonadota bacterium
GGCCTGGGGCTACATGACCCACTGATAACAGGAGACTGCGATATGAAACCCGCCGCCTATCTGGTGACCGGCGCCAGCAACGGCATCGGCGCTGCCATCGCCACGGCCTTGCTCGAAGCCGGCCACACCGTGGTCAACATCGACTACCGCCTGCCCGAGCATCCGCCTGCCGGCCTGGTGTCTTTCCAGGCCGACCTGACCGACACTGCCCAGACCGAAGCCGTCGCCCGCGAGGTGACCAGCCGCTACGCCATCATCGGCCTGGTAAACAATGCCGGCGCCACGCGTCCGGGCACGGCCGACACGGCCACCCTGCAAGACCTCGACTATGTGGTGTCGCTGCATCTGCGCACCGCCCTGATCCTGGTGCAGGCAGTGCTGCCGGCCATGCGCGAAGCGGGCTTCGGGCGCATCGTCAACATGGCTTCGCGCGCCGCGCTGGGCAAGCCCGAACGCGTGGTCTATTCGGCCACCAAGGCCGCCCTCATCGGCATGACCCGCACGCTGGCCATGGAACTGGGCGGCGACGGGATCACGGTCAACGCCATCGGCCCCGGCCCCATCGCCACGGATCTGTTCATGCAGAGCAACCCGGCCGGCGCGCCGCGTACGCAACGCATCATCGACAGCATTGTGGTCAAGCGCCTGGGCACCCCCGAAGACGTGGCCCGCGCGGCCATGTTCTTCCTGTCACCCGACAACGGCTTCGTCACCGGCCAGGTCCTGTACGTCTGCGGCGGGACCACGCTGGGCGTGGCCCCGGTCTGAGGCCACGCAGCGATGATCCGCCGCCTGTCCTGCCTGCCTGCGCGCCGCCTAGCGGCGCTGCAGCGCCTGGTTGATCTGGTCGGCGGCATCCCGCAACGGCGGCAGGAAGGCCTGCAGCATCTGCTCGCGCGAATAGCGGCTGGTATGGCCGCTGACGTTCATGGCCGCGATCACGCGGCCACTGCGGTCCACGATGGGCACGGCCACCGATTGCAGGCCAAGTTCCAGTTCCTGGACCACACAGGCATAACCCTCGCGCCGCACCTGTTGCAACTCCTGCAACAGCTCCTCGATGTCGGTCCGGGTGGCGGGGGTATGGGGCTGGATTCGGCTGTCCTGCAGCAGACGCTGCTGCTCGGCCAACGGCTGGCCGGCCAGCAGTACGCGGCCCATGGAAGTCACCCAGGCCGGCAGGCGGCTGCCTACGGCCAGGTTGATGGTCATCACCTTGTGGGTGGACAGGCGCAGGATGTAGACGATGTCGGGGCCGTCGAGCACCGACACCGAGCACGACTCGCGGGTCGTCTGCGCCACCTCCTCCATGTACGGCAGGGCCAGGTTCCACAGCGGCGTGCCCGACAGATAGGCATAGCCCAGTTCGAGAATGCGCGGCGTCAGCGAAAAGCGCCGCTCGTCCTGGACCACGTAGCCCAGCTGCACCAGCGTCAGCAGGATGCGCCGCGCACCAGCGCGCGTCAGGCCCGCCACGCTGGCCACTTCGGACAGCGTCATCTGGGCGCGTTGCGGGCCGAAGGCCCGGATCACCGCCAGACCACGCGCGAACGACTGCACATAGCTGTCGCTGGGAACCTGGGAATAGCTGTCTTCACTCACGTTTCTTGTTCTCGTCGTTGCGGCAGCGCCGCAGCCAGGCACGGTCTTGACAGGCCGTTTTGCCCCATGAAAGGATGTTCTTCAACAGAACGTATGTTCTACAGAAGAACAAAATTATTACACGCCAACCCTAAAGCAGAGTCCTATGATTTCTAAGCTCGTTCCAAGCGCAGCGGCCGCCCTGGCGGATGTGCCCGACGGCGCCACCATCATGATCGGCGGCTTCGGCACGGCCGGCCAACCCATGGAGTTGATCGATGCCCTGCTGGAGCAGGGGGCCAAGGATCTGGTCATCATCAACAACAACGCCGGCAACGGCGATACCGGCCTGGCCGCGCTGCTGGGCGCCCAGCGGGTGCGCAAGATCATCTGCTCGTTCCCGCGCCAGGTGGATTCGCACATCTTCGACGGCCTGTACCGCAGCGGCAAGATCGAACTCGAACTGGTGCCCCAGGGCAACCTGGCCGAGCGCATCCGCGCCGCCGGCGCCGGCATCGGCGCGTTCTTCACCCCCACCGGCTACGGCACGCCGTTGGCCGACGGCAAGGAAACCCGCGAGATCAACGGCCGCCACTACGTGCTGGAATATCCGCTGACCGCCGACTACGCCCTCATCAAAGCCGAACGCGCCGACCGCTGGGGCAACCTGACCTTCCGCAAGACGGCCCGTAACTTCGGCCCCATCATGGCCAGCGCCGCGCGCGTGGCCGTGGCCCAGGTGCGCGAAGTGGTCGAGCTGGGAGAAATCGACCCGGAAACCGTGGTCACCCCCGGTATCTTCGTCAAGCGCGTGGTGCAGATCGACGCCCTCCAGGGCGCCAAGGAGTAACAAGATGAGCGAAAAACTGAGCCGCGACGCCATGGCCGCCCGGGTGGCGCAAGACATCCCTGAAGGGGCCTACGTCAACCTGGGCATTGGCCTGCCCACCCTGGTCGCCAACCACCTGCCGGCCGGCCGCGAGGTCATCCTGCACACCGAGCACGGCATGCTGGGCATGGGCCCGGCCCCCGAAAAGGGCCAGGAAGACTACGACCTGATCAACGCCGGCAAGCAGCCCGTCACCGAACTGCCGGGCTGCTCGTTCTTCCATCATGCCGACTCGTTCGCCATGATGCGCGGCGGCCATCTGGACATCTGCGTGCTGGGCGCCTTCCAGGTGTCGCAGCAGGGTGACCTGGCCAACTGGCACACCGGCGCGCCCGACGCCATCCCCGCCGTGGGCGGCGCGATGGATCTGGCCATCGGTGCCAAGCAGGTGTTCGTGATGATGGACCTGCTCACCCGCGAAGGTCAGAGCAAGCTGGTGCAGGCCTGCACCTACCCGCTGACCGGCGTGCGCTGCGTCTCGCGTGTCTATACCGACGTGGCGGTGTTCGACATCACCAAGGACGGCGTGGTCGTCACCGACCTGTTCGGCGGCATGACCCCCGAGCGCCTGCTGGAAATCACCGGCCTGCCCCTGAAGTTCGCCAACTGAATTTGATTCCGCGCGGCGCACAACGCCGCGCAAGCCCTGAAGGAGAGATTCATGCTGTACATGGTTGAAATGCAAGTGAACCTGCCCGTGGACATGCCGGCCGAACGCGCCGACAAGCTCAAGGCCGACGAAAAGGCCCTGGCGCAGGA
>JAEWJD010000155.1 GCA_023386765.1 Pseudomonadota bacterium
AAGAAATGCTCGCGCACGAACTTGCCGTCGTTGGCCTTGTACGCCTGGTACTCGCCATCGACCGTCTCTTCCATGATCCGGCGCAGGATGCCTTCCTTGTCGTGGGCCAGCAGCGGATCCCAGTAACCGCCCCAGATCAGCTTGACGACGTTCCAGCCCGAACCCCGGAAGTCGCCTTCCAGTTCCTGGATGATCTTGCCGTTGCCGCGCACCGGGCCGTCCAGCCGCTGCAGGTTGCAGTTGACGACGAAGATCAGGTTGTCGAGCTTTTCGCGCGCGGCCAGGGAGATCGCGCCCAGCGATTCGGGCTCGTCCATTTCGCCGTCGCCGCAGAACACCCAGACCTTGCGGTGGCTGGTGTCGGCGATGCCGCGGGCATGCAGGTACTTCAGGAAACGGGCCTGGTAGATCGCCATCAGGGGGCCAAGACCCATCGACACCGTCGGGAACTGCCAGAAATCCGGCATCAGCTTGGGGTGCGGATAGGACGACAGGCCCTTGCCGTCGACTTCCTGGCGGAAGTGGTTCAGCTGCTCTTCGGTCAGGCGGTCTTCCAGGAAGGCCCGGGCATACATACCCGGCGAGGTGTGGCCCTGGAAGTAGACCAGGTCGCCACCGTGCTCTTCGGATTCCGCGTGCCAGAAATGGTTCTGGCCGCAGCCGATCATGGTCGCCAGCGACGCAAAGGAGGCAATGTGGCCGCCCAGATCGCCGCCATCCGGCGGGTTGTGACGGTTGGCCTTGACCACCATGGCCATGGCGTTCCAGCGCACGTACGAGCGGATGCGGGCTTCCAGCTCCAGGTTGCCCGGGTGACGCGGTTCCAGCCCCGGGGGGATGGTGTTCACATAGGCGGTATTGGGCGAAAACGGGATGTGGGCACCCGAGCGGCGAGCCTCATCGATCAGGCGCTCCAGCAAGTAGTGAGCGCGCTGCGGGCCTTCGCGATCGAGTACGGCCGCCAGGGCTTCCAACCACTCCTGGGTCTCTAGGGTGTCTTCATCATTGGCTGCCGGAAGGCTGCCGACCTGAGCGAGAGAGGACATCGTGTGTCTCCTGATGGGGTTTTCTGAACCACACCCCGCATGGATAACAAGCGGGGTACAGAAAGGGATGCACGCGGCCGCCCCGCCAAAAAAGGGACGCCAGGCACGTTTGCGCGCATTCTAAGTAGGTAGCTTAGCCTGTCGCAAGATAAATTTCATGTTGCGATACGGAATTTCGTAATGTGAAAAGTTGACGGCTTCCTGAAAGGGGCAGCGGTCCTTGTCCCCGGCCCCTGGCGGCAGCCGTCCCGGCGCACTATCGAGTGCCCCAACCCAGCATCTCATACAGACGCCCCCTCGCCAAGCCTGCCGCCGGCGCGCAGGGAACCCGGCTGGAAACCCGCGGTTTTCTCCCTCCGACCCGCCAGAAAGCGCCTGACGCCGGCAGCCGCCCCGGAGCCCCCCGCTGCTAACGGCGCCAGGGCAAGCGCCCGTGTGCCGCCCGCCGGCGCGGCGCCGGCGGCCTGTCCGGCCGGGTCGCCCGGTAGCCGCAGGGCCTTCGCAGCAGCGCAACATCGCAGGACGACAGACCGTCGACGCCCTGTTATTTGTGTGCCGGACGGCTTCCAAGGACCTCTCACCCTCTATATATGGTGCGGCGCACAACAAAAAGATTGATGAAATAGTCCGATTCAAGGGCTGAAACCCACCTCTGCCAAAGAAAAAAAGGGGATTTAGGCATCGCGAGCCCCCCTGCGGCCCGGCGCGCCAGCCCACCGCTGCCCATTACCCCGTAAAATACGCAGCCTAACGGCCCTCCTGTCCATGTCCAGCGCCCCCAAGTCCAATATCCCGAACTCCTTTCACGCCCACGCCCGCACTCGCCGGCGCGGTCTGTATTGGGTCACGCCCGCCCTGGTGCTGGTGCTGTACATCTGCGTCATGGGGATGTTCTTCTGGCTGCAACGCATCCACGATGACAGCGTGATGTTCGTCACCATCGACCAGGAACTGCGCCAGCAGCGTCTGCTGTGGGTGGTGCTGGCGCTGTCGTGCGTGATCATCATCAGTCTGCTGATGCTGTGGCGTTACACGCGTTTCCGTTCGGTGGCCGAAGCCGCCCAGATTGCCGAGACCGGATTCCGCCGCGCCATGGAGAACTCCATGTCCACCGGCATGCGGGTGCTCGACATGGAAGGCCGCATCGCCTATGTGAACCCCGCCTTCTGCCGCATGATCGGCTGGAACGAGGCCGACCTGATCGGCCGCAGCCCCCCCTTCCCCTATTGGGTGCCCGGACGCCACGACCAGCACCAGCATACGCTCGACGTGCTGACGTCCGGCAAGACGCCCTCCAGCGGCCTCGAGGTCGAGGCCCAGCGGCGTGACGGCTCGCGCTTTACCGCCCGCATGTATGTCTCGCCGCTGCTGGACCCCAACGGCACCCAGATCGGCTGGATGACCTCCATGACCGACATCACCGAGCCCAAGCGCATCCGCGAAGCCCTGACGGCCGCGCATGAACGCTTCATGACCGTGCTCGAAGGGCTGGACGACGCCATCTCGGTCACCGCCGACACCCACGACGGCCTCGAACTGCTGTTCGCCAACCGTACCTACCGGCGCGTCTTCGGCGCCCAGACCGGCGGCCACGATGAATTGCTGGCAGGCCGCCGTGGCCGCTTCACCGACGAATCGGTGGAGGTCTTCGCCCCCTCGGTGCAACGCTGGTTCGAAGTGCATCACCGCATGCTGGCCTGGACCGACGGACGGCGCGTGCGCATGCAGGTCGCGCGCGACATCACCGAGCGCCGCATGCACGAAGAAGCCTCGCGCGTGCAACAGGAAAAAATCCAGATCACCAGCCGCCTGACCACCATGGGCGAGATGGCCTCGTCGCTGGCCCACGAGCTGAACCAGCCCCTGACCGCCATCGCCAACTACAGCATGGGAGCGGTGGCCATGGTCAAGGCCGGCCGCACCGATCCCGAGCGGCTGCTGCCGGCACTGGAGAAAGCCGCGGCGCAGGCCGAACGAGCCGGCAAGATCATCAGCCGCATCCGTGAGTTCGTGAAGCGTAGCGAGCCGCGCCGCCAGCGCGTGCCGATTTCGCGCATCGTCGACAACGCCATCGGTTTCGCCGAGATCGACGCGCGCAAACGCCGCATCCGGATCGACCCGGCCGTGCCCGCGCCCATCCCGGATGTGCTGGCCGATCCCATCCTGATCGAGCAGGTGCTGCTGAATCTGTTAAAAAACGGCCTGGAGGCCATGGAAGGCAGCGAATCCGATGAGCTCAAGGTCATCGTGACGCTGCAAGGCCCCCAGATCGAGGTCGCGGTCCATGACCGCGGCCACGGCATCGCCGAACCCGAACGTCTGTTCGAACCTTTCTTCAGCACCAAGTCCCAGGGTCTGGGCATGGGGTTGAACATCTGCCGTACCATTATTGAATCTCACCACGGTCGTCTGTGGGCCGAATCCAATCCTGCTGGCGGGACGATCTTCCGCTTTACCCTGCCCTGTGCCGCGCCTGAAACGCCGGCCCGGAATGACCAGTCCGAGGAGTTGCACGTATGAACACCCCCCACCTGTCGAGCACGGTATACATTGTCGATGATGACGAGGCCGTCCGCGATTCGCTGCGCTGGCTTCTTGAGGCCAATGGCTACCGGGTCCGCGCCTTTCCCAGCGCCGAATCCTTTCTGGACGAGTACGACGCCGCGCAGGTGGGTGTGCTGATCGCCGACGTGCGCATGCCCGGCATGAGCGGCCTCGAACTGCAAGAGCAGCTGCTGGCGCGCAATTCGCCCATGCCCATCGTCTTCATCACCGGCCACGGCGATGTGCCGATGGCGGTGTCCACGATGAAGAAAGGCGCGATCGATTTCCTCGAAAAGCCTTTCAACGAATCCGACCTGCGCGAGATCGTCGCCCGCATGCTGGAGC
>JAEWJD010000347.1 GCA_023386765.1 Pseudomonadota bacterium
TCTGACGACTTCCAGGATCTGAGCGTGGGGGCCGGCGGTCACGCCGATCTTGAGCGGGCGCTCCTGCGCCAGCGCAGGCTGGATCAGGGCGGCGCCCAGTGCGAAAGCGGCCAGGGATTTCAGAAACAGGGTACTCATGCGAGGGGCTCCGGAATACGCGTGCAGAACAGACAGGAAAAAAATCAACGATGCGACATGCGGCGCACCAGCCAGTCACCCAGACTCTGGACAGCCTGCACCAGCGCGATCAGCACCAGCACCACTGCCAGCATCACTTCAGGCAGGAAGCGCTGATAGCCATAACGAATGCCCAGGTCTCCCAGACCGCCACCGCCGATCGCGCCGGCCATGGCGGAATACCCGATCAGGCTGACGATGGTGACGATGGTCGCGGCGACCAGTCCCGGCAAGGCCTCGGGCAGCAATACCTTGCAGATGATCTGCAGCGGGCTGGCACCCATGGCGCGCGCCGCCGTGATCAGGCCGGGATCCACTTCACGCATGGCGTTCTCGGCGATGCGCGCCATGAACGGAATGGCGGCGACAGACAGTGGCACGATGGCCGCGGCCGTCCCGATGGAGGTCTGGGCAACCCAGCGGGTGAACGGGATGATGGCCACCATCAGGATGACAAACGGCACCGAGCGGGTGGCATTGATGACCACGCCCAGCACGTGGTTGACGGCCAGGTTCTGCAGCATGGCGCCGCGTGCGGTCACGATGAGGATGACCCCCAGCGGAATGCCGATGATCACGGCGATGCCGCCCGCCACGCCGACCATCGCCAGCGTCTCCAGCAGCGAGGTCCAGAGCAGGTCTATCATTTGCGGGCTCATGCGCACTCTTCCACGTTGATGTTGTCCCGGGCCAGGACGGCCAGCGCCTGCTGCACGGCCGATGCCGCGCCTTGCGCCAGTACGAATACCGTGCCCACCGCCACGCCCTGGATGTCATCCACGCGTGCCTGGACCAGGCTGATGTCCAGCGCGTGCTCGCGCGCCAGGTCGGAAATCAGGGCGCCGCCGGCGTCCTTGCCCGTCAGCGACAGGCGCCACAGACGCACCACCTGTTCGGGATGGCTGCGGCCCAGCTCGGCGATACGCTCACGCACGGCGGCCAGCGTGCCTTCCGACAGTTCCGAGGCCGTCGCCGCCGACACCATGGCGCGCGTCACGTCATGCTGCGGCGAGGCGAACACATCCTGGGTGCGCCCTACCTCGACCACCTGGCCGTGCGAGAGCACGGCAACGCGATCGCAGATCTCGCGCACCACCTCCATCTGGTGGGTAATCATGACCACCGTAACGCCGGTTTTGCGGTTGATGTCGCGCAGCAACCCCAGGATGTTGTGCGTGGTCTCCGGATCCAGCGCCGAGGTCGCTTCGTCGCTGAGCAGCACGTCCGGGTCGTTGGCCAGGGCGCGCGCGATCCCCACGCGCTGTTTCTGGCCGCCAGAGATCTGGCTGGGATAGCGATCACGCAGATGCTCCAGGCCCACCAGGGCGAGCAAACGCTCGACCTTCGCAGGGATCTCCTGGCTCGCCACGCCGGCGATCTCCAGAGGCAGCGCCACGTTGCCGTAGACCGTGCGACGCGACAGCAGATTGAACCCCTGGAACACCATGCCGATACGGCGGCGCTGGCCACGCAGCTGGGCCTCCGACAGACCGGTCAGGACCTGGTCGCCGATGCGGATGCTGCCCTGATCCGGACGCTCCAGCAGGTTGATGCACTGGACCAGCGTGCTCTTGCCCGCGCCGCTGGGTCCAATGATGCCGAAGACCTCACCCTGCTCGATCTGCAGGTTGATGCCGCGCAAGGCCTCGAAGCGGCCGTGTGGCGTGGCGTAGGTCTTGGATAGATTTTGTATATGAATCATGGCGTGTGATTTTGTATTGTCGCCATTCTCAAGAGAACGACAGTTTTGTCCGTTCTTAATAACTATTAGCTATATAAACGGCATTGACCCGATACGCATGCCGTCAGGCACACGAACCGGGTCAAGAGGAAACACTTTCCGAAGGCCGGCGCACCAGGCGCCGGCAGACTTCAACGGGCGCGCGAGATACGCACCTCGGCACCGCGCCGCTTCACCTCGAGCCCTTCGGAGGGCAGGATGCGCAGACCCTCCAGGCCCTTGATGTAGCTGGAGCCCTGCATCTGCATGACGCGGATTTTATTGCGCATGACCACCGGGTTGTGTACCGGCATGCCAAACATCCAGACTTCGTCCAGGATGCGCGCCGAGTTGAACTCGCCGGTGTGCTGGGCCGTGGGGCCCAGGCACAGCATGTGCCCTTCGCGCCCGAACACCGGGAACTGCTCGAGGCCGCAATCCAGGGTCCAGGTCGTGCCGCCCTCATAGCGATGGCCGGTGTTCAGATCCCACCAGGCATCGCCTTCCGGCAGATAGACCTGCGCCTGGCCGCCGGGGCACAGGATCGGCGCAACCAGCAGGGCCGGGCCGAGCAGGTATTGCAGATCCCAACGATGCGCCTCGGGGTCGTTCGGAAAGGACATCGCCATCGAGCGCTGCACCGGCAGGCCGCTGCGGGCCGCATCCTCGATGGCCCCCAGCACGTAAGGGATCAAGCGGTAGCGCCACTGCATCCAGGTGCGCACCTGCGCCAACGTTTCTTCACCCATATCCCAGGGCAGCAACCCTGCCACGCCCTGGAAGCTGAAGTTGGCTGAAAACACATTGGCGGTGAGCCAGCGCACATAAAGTTCCGGCGTCAGGCTCGCCCCACCGTCGGGCGAACCCAGCGCATGCACCTGAACCGGCACACCGCTGGCGCCGATGGACAGGGCGGTACGCAGGCTGTGCTCCAGCCCGACCCAGTCATTGCTGACACGCGGACCGGTCTGCCACGGCAGCCGTTGCGCGGCTGGGAACAGATCACTGCTGGGTACCACGCCTTCGGGCGGCACCTTGTGGCCGGCCACGGCGTCATAAAGCGCGCGCCGTGCCAACAAGGGATACATGGTACGCAAAGCCGGACCGCTGTCGCCGCTGCGGCCGCTGACGTCATCAGGGATGGCGATCTGCGCATTGCAGGCCGGCGTATCCAGACCATCATCGAGCAGCTGGCGATGGCGCTCGACCCACAGGTTGTAGGCATCGCGGTAGGTCAGATCCAGCAGCCCATAGGGCTGCCCCTGCGTGGCCTCGTTGCCATCGAAGGTCTGTGCGCTGCCATCGTCGCGCATCAACAGCCAGCCACGGTCCTCCAGCTCTTCGAAGAGCGGGGTGTGGCGCAACACGGCCGGGAAGCCGTAGCCGGCAACGTGCACATGCGACTGATGAAACAGGGCCAGCGTCTGGCGTGCGTCCGGAAAGCGCGCGGCATCCCACTCCAGCACCGGCTTGTCGGCCTGGAAGGCCCACGCACACGGCAGCGACAGCGAGACCGCATCCAAGGGCACCTGATGGCTGCGAAAGACCTCGACCAGGGCTGCCGTCTCGGAGGGCATCTGGCCTGCAGCCTGCTGCAACCAGGTCCCCATGGCCCAGAGCACCGGCTGGCCGGCGCGACCGGTCAGCGCGGAGTACTGATTCAGGATTTCTCCCGGCTCGCCCGCGAACAGAAACAGGTCGAGCACGGCATCGTCAAGCGTCAGGACATAGCTGGCGTCATCAGGAGCCACGCCCACGCTGTGTTCGACACGGCGCATGGTATTGACGTAGATACCCCAGCCGCGCGGGCTCCAGGCCAGCGGCAAGGCGCGGTGTTCCGGGTCGTCGGAAACGACGGACTCTTCGCGGCGATTCAGATCCCCCGGGGTTTCTCCCAGGCCATAGACCGGCTCGCCGTCGCGCAAAGCGAAGGCGGCCGTCCAGACGGCGTCCTCGGGCGTATCCAGCCCCACATGCCCGAACGCAGGGTTGTGCGGCGACAACGCCGACACAAGCACCTCGTCTTCGCCACGGCGCAGCACCACGCGCAAGGGGTCGGTACGCAACTCCAGGCTGACATCGCCCTGCGTGATTCCCCAGCCATCGGCCGTATCGAACGGAGCGAGCGTGGCTTCCCCCACCGCTTCCTGACGGGCCAATAACATTTCCGCGGTCGCACGCGCGCGTGCGCTGGGACGATCATCGGTCAGCTGACTCGCCTCGCCACAGCGCAGCCGGAAAACTCCGGGGGCATGGGCCTCGACCAGCAGATGCAGGCCATCGCCTGCGTCAAAGTCGATACGGCTGGGGCGGGATGTCAGCAACTCGATCGTATCGAGCGGATTAGTATGAACAAAGTCGTACTTCGGCGGCACAGAGCATCCCCCGGCTTTAGCCAAAAACCAATAAAAGTCGTTATTTTGACGGATTTGGCCCCCGAAATAAACTCGGTCCCTGTTTTACCCTCGGCAACAGGCCCCGGGGAGGTGCCAACATCCGCCCGGAAAAGCACGTAATGGGCAGATCCACTGTACGCCTGGATGGCTTTTCCGGGACCCGTCCCGTCGCAAATTTTCATTAATCCCGGCTATTTTTCTCGAAATAGCCACATTTACAAAACCTCAACGCGGCGCAATGGCGGTGAGCAAATCCTTTTCCAACGGCAGCGGCTCGCCACAAAGTTGCGCCGCAATGAGATCTCCGAGCAACGCCGACCAGGTCAATCCGCGCGATCCGTAGCCGCTGGCCAGCCACACGCCGGGAGCATGGGGCAGCGCCCCCGCCACCGGCAGGCGGCCCGCCACCACCGCACGCCAACCAGCCCAGCCGGCCCAACCGCCAGCCGGCACCTCTGGTGCCCAGCCCAGCAATCCGGCCGTTTTCTCCCGGTTGACGGCCTGCCCCTGAACGCTGATGCCGCAGTGCTGGGCGCCAGGAACATAGGTACTGCCCGCCACGCAGAAACCATCCAACGCCGGCAACAGATACCCTTCGCCTCCGATCACGCAGCGCGGACCACCGTGAAAAGCAGCGGCCGGGACATGGCAGACCTCGCCTGCCAGGCCATGCATATCCGCCATCTGGGGCAATGGTCCAAGCAGATCGCTGCTTCGCAGCACAGACTGCGCACCGATCGCATTGGCCAGGACCACGTGGCGGGCCCGGCCCACGGCGCTCCCGTCGGCCCCCAGCAGCTGCCACCCCTGGCCGTCGGGCGCCAAGCGCTCGACCCGCAGCGTCCGGCGGCTGATGCAGGGATGATCCAGCAGGTGGTCGATCAGCGCCTGGGGACGCACCAACAGGCCGTCGGCAAAATAAATCCCGCCGCGCGGCAACGGCAGCCCGGCCAATCGCCCGGCCTCGTCCTGCTCGACCCATCGTACCCATTGCTCAGGCAGCGCCAGGGTCGACAAGGTCTCGGCCAGCGCCGCCTGGCGGCCGCTGTCACGTTCAAGCTGCAGAGTCCCCACGCGCTGGACGGCCGCCATGCCTTGCCAACGGCGCAATGCCCGCTGGCTGCCCGCCCTCACCAACCGGGCACGGCTATTGTCATCCCGGGCCAGCAGGGGCGTGAGCGCCGCCGCTAGATGCCCCGCGTGCGCAGGCACTCCTTCTGCAAGCACCTGCACGGCCACACCGCGCAACGCCAGCGCATGAGCCACGCCCGCCCCCGCCAGCCCGGCCCCTACCACCACGACCGGCTCTTCGGGCCAGGCCGGCAGCACGGGCGCATGCTTGCCCGCCCAGGCCGCACGGCGCCCCACCGTCATATGGTGCTTGCCCTGGAACCCCGCTAGCCGCTCGATCTCGAACCCCCCGGCCTGCAAGGCGCGTCGCACGGCCCCGGCACTGCACCAGGTGGCCAGCGTGGCCTGGGCATTGCCCAGCCGCAGCAGGCGGCGCAGCAGGGCCGGCTCCCACATGGCCGGATTCACCTTGGGTGCGAAACCATCCAGAAAGAAGGCATCCACGCAGGCAGACAGGCGCGTCACCAGGCGGGCGATGTCGCCGAAGGCCAACGTCAGCGTGACGGCCCCCCCGTCGAACTCCAGCCGGTGCAGGCCCGGCAGAGTCTGCGGCCACTGGGTGGCCAGCATCCGTGCCAGTTCTCGCAACGGGGCTGGCACCTGGGTTTCACACAGCCGGCGATAGTCCTGTTGACTGAATGGGTGGCCCTCGATGGACAGCATGTGCAACCGGCGGCTGCGGGCCGGGTCTGCGCGCCAGGCCCGCCACAGGGCGAGAAAATTGGTGCCCAGCCCGAACCCGGTCTCGCAGACGGTGAAGCTGTCACGCCCCTGCCAGCGCAGCGGCAGACCATTGCCCTGCAGGAAAACCTGCTCAGCCTGCCCCAAGGCATCCTTGGGGCCGTTGTAGAGATCACCGTACTGATGATTGAACAGACGCCCCGCGTCATCGACTTCAGCGCATGCCGGACTCAGGGGAAGATAGGTTGAAGACATGACAGTGCAACACCGCTAGGCCGCGCACAGCGCGGCGGAAATATCGATACGTTGGCCCGAAGCCACGCCCGAATATTAAATTGTCGTGAAAAACCGGGCGGCGCGCGGCCGGGGCTTACACTCGATTCATGCAACGTTCAGAGACTTCCCCCAACAAGGCAGCGCTGGACCTTGGCGCGGCCATCGATATCGCCGTGTGCGCCGCCCATGCCGGCGCGGCCATTCTCCAATCGTATGCGCACCACCGCAACGACCTGGTGATCGACCACAAGGCGCGCAATGACCTGGTCTCCCAGGCCGACCGCGAAGCCGAAGCCGCCATTCTCGATATCCTGCGCGAGCGCAGCCCCGCCTACGGCATCGTGGCCGAAGAGACCGGCGGCGCTCCCGAAGGGCCCGCCACCTGGTACATCGACCCCCTGGACGGCACCACCAACTTCCTGAGCGGCATCCCGCACTACGCGGTGTCCATCGCCCTGGTGGCCCATGCGGGCACCCGGGTCAACGCCGATACGGTCCTCGAACAGGACACACCGGTTGTGGGCGTGGTCTACGACCCCAATCGCGAAGAACTGTTCGCCGGTCTTCATGGCGTAGGCGCCTGGCTCAACGGCCGACGCATTCACTGCTCGCGCACCGCGCAGCTGGCTGATGCCGTTCTGGCTACCGGCCTGCCCTTTCGCGACTTCTCCTTTGCCGACGAATTCATGCCCACGCTGGATGCGGCGCTGCGCCGATCCCGGGGCGTGCGTCGCATGGGCGCAGCGGCGCTGGACCTGGCCTGGACCGCCTGCGGCCGCTACGACGGCTATTGGGAAATGGGCCTGGCACCCTGGGACGTTGCCGCCGGGACGGTGATCCTGCGCGAAGCCGGCGGCGTCTGCGAAGACATGCATCGCATCCAGCCCTGGCCGATCGACGGCCGGCTGGTCTCGGGCAATCCGGCCGTCTGCAGCGCGCTGCACGGCATGATCGCCCCGCACCTGAAGCCACGCGCCTGAGACAGCCCGCCTGCCGGCCTCACCCGGCAGGCGGGCTGCTCACCGTGGCATCGCGCAATTCGCGGCGCAGGATCTTGCCCACATTGCTCTTGGGCAGCTCCTGGCGGAACTCGATGACGCGAGGACGCTTGTAGTTGGTCAGCCGCTCATGGCACCAGGCCTGGATATCGGCCTCGGTCAGGGCGGGAT